>JAYTQA010000515.1:0-16252 GCA_043746955.1 bacterium
TATCGCCCGCGCTTGCCGGTCGGCGCGGCCAGCCACTGGGTCTCAAGATCAAACCAGATCGACAGCGAACCCCGCTGCCTGAGAGCGGCGTTGTAAGAACGCCAGTTGGTCGTGCGGTAGACCGGGGGCGTCGGTTTGCTCATGCAGCCAGACTAACAGACTGGATTCGCAGAGGGAATCCCGTCAGATTTGTGCAACAGAGCCGCCTGCTCCGGGACACTCGCCTCTTGGCGCAACCTTGTTCGGTCCTGCATTCTATGGTAATGTTATCGAGTCGTTAAGATCTTCAAGTCATGCAACATTGGTGTTTTTATCCATGCTGTATGATTGCGAACTCCCAGTTTGAACAGTTGCCCTGCCTAAAATGCACGTGCTCCTAATTGGAGGGATGAAGCATGCCGATTTCAAAGAATCTCATTTCGCTTCCCTTGAGCGAACGCCAACCCGTTGTGGGGTCCAGGATCATCGCAGACTCTGATCCGGACGAACGCATCAGCGTCACCCTCTATGTCCGGACCAACCCCAAAGCCCCGCCGCTGCAGGACGTGAACATGGTCGCCGTTAACGCGCCACCCTTAAGCGACGCAGCGTTTCTGGAAGCCTACGGGGCCAACTCGGCGGACATCAAGAAGGTGGTTGATACGGTGACCCAAGGCGGGCTGGAGGTTATCAACAGCAGCGTCGAAAAGCGAAGTGTCGAGGTTGCGGGTCCCACCCGCGCGATAGAGGCGTTTTTCGGCGTAAAGCTGCAGTTGTATCAAACGGCGGAGGGTGCCTATCGCGGCCGGACCGGGGCGGTGAACATCCCGGCCGGTTTGGCGCAGATCGTCGAGGCGGTTCTGGGTCTGGACAACCGGAAAGTCGGCGCACCGCGGCTGCGGCGCGATCAGCGGGCGGCGTTTGGCGTGGCAACGGTGCAGCATATTGATGAAGCGCGGGCCAGTGGGCTGCGTCCGAACACCTATCTGCCGACCATGCTGTCGCAGATTTACCGCTTTTCCCCCGGCACCGATGGCGACGGTCAATGCGTGGCCATCCTGTGTTTCAACGATCCCTCCAGCCATGGCGGCTATTCCCGCGATGCTTTGGGCCGGTATTTCACCTCGGTCCTTGGCGTGCCGATGCCGCAGTTGGTGGATGTGGTGGTGCGTGGTCAGGGCAACGACCCCGGCGATGACACGGGGGCTGACCCAGCAGATACCAGTGGCGAGGTGATGCTGGATATTCAGATGGTGGGCGGCATAGCCCCCAAGGCGCGGCAGGTCGCGTATTTCTCGCAGTTCACCGAACAGGGCTGGGTCGATCTGATCAACACGATCATCACCGATACGGTCAACAAGCCCTCGGTGATTTCCTGCAGCTACGGCAACCCCGAGGATGACCAGCGAAGCGCCTGGACCCTGGGGGCGATCAAGAAGGTCAACGAGGCTTTCAACGCGGCGGCTTTGCGAGGCATCACGATCTGTTGCGCCTCCGGTGACGACGGGTCGCGGGATCAGGCGGGCGACGGGCGGGCGCATGCCGATTTTCCAGCGTCCAGCCCTTATGTTCTGGGTTGCGGCGGCACGAAGCTTTTGGTCAGCGCCAGCGGTCATCCGTGGGAAATGGTGTGGAACAACGGGCCGGGGAGTGCGACCGGCGGGGGCGTCAGCCGCTTTTTCCCGCTGCCCGCGTGGCAGCGCCATGCCGGGGTGCCGCCTTCGGCCAATTCGGGCCATATCGGGCGTGGCATTCCGGATGTGTCGGGTGTCGCCGACCCGCAGACCGGGGTGGTGATCATCACGCTGGACGGTCAGCATCTTGCGGTGATTGGCGGCACCAGCGCCACGGCGCCGATGTGGTCGGGCCTGATCGCCCGCCTCAATCAGGCGCTTGGCAAGCCGCTCGGGTTTTTTAACCCGACGCTGTACGGCTACCTGTCGCATGGGGTGCTGCGCGACGTCTATTACGGCAACAACGGGGCTTATGCCGCAAGGTCGGGTTGGGACGCCTGCACCGGCCTCGGCAGCCCGGACGGGGTGAACCTGTTGGCGGCGCTGAAGGCGATCCATGCCACAGCGCCGAAATCCGCAGACCCGCCGGAGGCATCGCCGGTGATCGACCAGTTCCGCGCGGCGTATGAGGGGTATTCGGGTGCCATGCAGGCCGCTTGGCTTGCGGTGCCAGGTGAGGGGGTCGAGGCGTTTGCGACCCGCGCTGCGGCGGCCTACGCCAGCTACCTCGATGCGGTCAAATCGGGGTGGAGTACGGCAGGGACCGACGCGGTGGATGTGGCCACGCTTCAGGCGGTGGGCCAAAGCCTTGAGAGTGCTGCCGCACAGGCCGCTATGGCCGCAAGTTTTCTGGCAGGAGGGGCGGGATGGATACCACAGACCGCCTGAATGCCGCCTATGGCCGTCTGGTGGCAGCGCTGGAGGCAACCGCCTCCGACCCGGACTTCAACCAGCGCGTTTCGGACGCTTACAGCACCTATGCCACCTTGGTGGCCAACGCAGCGCAGGAACCCATGGCCCTGCAGTTGAGCGAGGCGTTCGAGGCGTACCGCCGCGAAATCAGCAACGGGTTCAGCGACCCTGAGGCTGGCGGTCAGATTTGGGCCGCCTATCAGGCCTATCTGGGCGAGATGAGGGCGGCGTGGGCAGAGACCGATCCAACCTCGCTGGCCCCCGCCGACCTCGCGGCAATCGGCCAAAGCTTCACATACCTTGCCTGGCTGGTTGAAAACGGTCTCGATAGGACAAGGACTGAAACGGAATGGGCTGCCAGCGCGGCCAATCCCGACGATCAGGGGAGTTCGCGATGGGGTCCAACCTATCTTTTGACCGACGCCGCCCCAGTTTAGGGTCAAACTCAAATTCAGCAGTGTCCGGGGTGAAGCTGCATCATATTGTGATTGTTCATTCAGTTTCAGATGATGCTGACCGGGCTCCACTGAGCGACGGCGAATGGATCAGAGCCGGACGGTTCCACCATGAATGTGACCGAAACCGCTATGTCCAGACACGGGCTGCCTTGCGGCGTCTGATCGGGCGGCTTCAGGGGATAGCACCCGAGGCGGTTGCGTTTTCCATCTGTCCGCAGGGCAAACCAGAGCTTGCTCCGGCTGACAGCAATCTCGCCTTCAACCTGTCCCACGCCTGTGATCACGCGCTGATTGCACTTTCCGACGCGGGGCCGGTTGGCGTTGACATCGAACGACCCTCCGCCCGTGTCGACATGCAAAACGTCGCGGATCACTTCTTTACGGCGGGGGAGTGTCAGGTGCTGGAAGCCGCAGGTGAGGCCGCGCGGCAGTCCTGTTTTCTGGCGATCTGGACCTCGAAAGAGGCCTATGCCAAGGGGCTGGGACTTGGCCTGAAGCTTGATCCGACGTCGTTTGAGATGCGTCCGATCCCCGGCGGGTTTCGGGTTTTCGATGCGTCGCACCCGGTGCCGCCGTGGTGGGTCCGCTCCATCCGGTTTGGCGACACGTGGATCGGTGCCGTTGCCACACCCGATTGCGTGCCGTGCCAGATGGGATGGGACGGGCGATGAAACCAGCGCCGATCCCACCAGCAGGGGAGGCTGCGCGGCAAATTCTGCTGCGCCAGATGCTGGTGCGCAAGGGTCTGAGCCATGGCGGCCACGACCCCATCCCGCGCCGTCCCTCAGGCAACCCGCCGCTTTCGCCGGGGCAAGAGCGGCTTTGGTTTCTGGACCAACTCAACCCCGGCGATGCGTTTTACACCATCCACCACGCCATGCGGGTTGAGGCGGCCGTTGATCCTGCAGCCCTCACCCGCGCGCTGAATGCCGTGGTGCAGCGCCACGAGACGCTGCGCACCACGTTCCGGCGGATCGGCGACACCCCGGTTCAGATCGTGGCACCCTCGCTGACCCTCGACATCCCGGTGACGGACCTGCGCTCGCTGGGCCCCGCCGCAGAGGACCGGGCCGTGGTCCTCGCGACAGCCGAGGCGCGGCGACCGTTCGATCTGGCCACCGGACCGCTGTTGCGGGTGATGGCCATTTGTTTGCAGCCGCAGCGGTGGGTGCTTGTGCTAACCATCCACCACATCGTAGCCGACGCCTGGTCGCTGCGGGTGCTGCTTGACGAGATGGGCGCGTTCTATACCGGAGAGATGACGGGTCGGGCGGCCCAATTGCCGCCGCCGCGCCTGCAGTTTGGCGATCTGGCGCATTGGCAGCGGCAAAACCTCGCCTCCGGTCGGCTGGATGCCGATTTGCGCGTCTGGCAAACCCGGTTGGCGGATTTGCCCGTGCTTGAATTGCCAACCGACCGGTCCCGTCCGCCGACCCAAAGCTTTGCGGGCGCGGCGCAGACGTTTCACATCAGCCCAACCACAGTCGGGCCGCTGCGGGAACTGGCAACCCAACAGGGCGCGACCCTGTTCATGGGCCTGTTGACCGGGTTTGCCGCCCTGCTGGCCCGCTACAGTGGTCAGGACGATTTTCCCATCGCGACCTTCAGCGCCGGACGCGACCGGCCAGAGGTGGAGCCCTTGATTGGGTTTCTGGTCAACACCTTGGTGCTCAGGCTCGATCTGCAGGGCGAACCTTCCTTTCAGGAGGCGCTGCGGCGGACCCGCGACATGGCGCTGGATGCTTTCGCCCGGCAGGAGGTTCCGTTCGAACGCTTGGTCGAAGCGCTGGCCCCGCCCCGCGATCTGAGCCGTAATCCTTTGGTGCAAGTGGCGTTTCAGCTATTCGGCCTGCCCGCCAAAGCCGCCTCGACCTCGTCGTCCGTGCTTGAAACCCTCAAGATCGAGCGTGGCGCGGCGGTGTTCGACATGGTGGTCAGCTGTTGGGAAGAACCCGATGGCTCCGTCGCGGGTCGGGTCGAGTTCAACACCGATCTTTATGACGCGGCAACGATGGGCCGGATGATGGGCCACTATTGCAGACTGCTGTCTGCCGCCGCCGCCCGGATTGACGTGCCACTCAGCGCTTTGGACATCCTGCTGCCTGAAGAACGCGCCCAACTGGAAGCTTGGAACGCAACCGCGACCCCCTTTCCCGATGCCGGTCTGGTGGCACAGTTCAAAGCGCAGGTCGCCAAGACCCCCGACGCCCCGGCTTTGCTGCCCCATGACGGCCCTGCGGTGTCCTACCGCGCGCTTGATGCCGCCTCGGACGACCTTGCCCGGCATCTGCATCATTTGGGCGTTGGCCCGGAAAAGATCGTCGGCCTGTGTGCAGTGCGGTCGCCAGAGCTTCTGATTGGCTTGCTCGCCATCCTGAAGGCCGGGGGTGCCTATCTTCCGCTGGACCCCAACAGCCCACCAGACCGTCTGGCGATGATTGTAACGGAAGCGCGTCCGCAGCTTTTGCTGGCGCAAAGCGCGTTAAAACAGCGTCTGCCGAAAGGGGCTGCAACCGTCGTTTGGCTCGACAAGCCGCTGCCAGACCATAGCGACGAACCTTACCCGTTTGTCCCATCTGACCCAGAGCGTTTGTCTTATGTGATCTTCACCTCAGGTTCGACCGGCACCCCGAAAGGCGCGATGAACACGACCAAGGGGATCGTCAACCGCCTGCACTGGATGCAAAAACGCTACGATCTGGGGACCGCTGACCGCGTCGTTCTGAAAACGCCGATCAGTTTCGATGTCTCGGTTTGGGAGTTGCTTTGGCCGCTTTTGACCGGCGCTGCCATCGTGATCGCGAAGCCGGGCGGCCATGCCGAGCCGCGCTATCTGACGACGCTGTTTGAACGTAGTACCGTGACGACGGCGCATTTCGTGCCCTCCATGCTGCGCGCCTTTCTGGCCGAACCGGGGGTGGCGCGCTGCACATCGCTGCGCCGGGTGATTTGTAGTGGCGAGGCGCTGCCGGTTGACCTGCAGCAGCTATTCTTTGACCGGCTGCCATGGGTGGAACTGCACAATCTTTATGGTCCGACCGAGGCTGCCATCGACGTGACGGAATGGCATTGCAAACGAACTGATGGATTGCCCTTCGTGCCGATTGGCCGCCCGATTGACAACCTTCAATGCCATGTGGTTGACGCGGGCCTAAGGCCGCTGCCGATTGGCGTTCCCGGTGAGCTTTGTCTGGCGGGCGTGGGCCTTGCGCGCGGCTATCTGAACCGGCCCGAATTGACGGCAGAACGCTTTGTGCCCAACCCCTTGAACCCCGAGCAGATGTTTTACCGCACCGGCGACCGGGCCAGGTGGACGGTGGGCGGGTATCTGGAATATCTGGGCCGCCTTGACACTCAGGTCAAAATTCGCGGCGTGCGGATTGAGACGGGCGAGGTGGAAAGTGCCTTGTTGGCATTGCCCGATGTTGCGGCTGCGGCGGTTGTGGCGCGGCCCGATCCAACCGGCGACTTGGGTCTGGTCGCCTACATCATCGCGCGTGACGGTGCCGCGCCGACATTGCGCTCAATTCGGGAGGCGCTTCGCACCCGGTTGCCCGAAACTTTCCTGCCCGTGGCGCTGGTGCTGCTGCGACAATTTCCGTTGACGACCAGCGGCAAACTGGATCGCCGCGCCCTGCCGCCGCCCCGGACCGAGGCTGTGGCCGATGCCGTGCCCCCGCGCGATGATCTGGAATCCACCCTCAACGCGGTCTGGACCGAGGTGCTTCCCCGTGGCGGGTTCGGGGTGTTTGACAACTTCTTTGAACTCGGCGGGCATTCGTTGCTCGCCAGTCAGGTGGTCTCGCGCATCCGCAACCGGCTTGGGGTGGAGTTGCCGCTGCGCCACATGTTTGAACACCCGACCATTGCCGAACTGGCCACCCTCGTCCGCGACCTTGGCCAATCCCCGTTGATCCGGGACGAGATTACCCCGTTGGGACGCCGCGCCGATGATCTGGCGCGGTTCATGCATGACCTCAGCGATGACGATGTTGAAATCGCCCTTCAGGTCGCGCTTGAGCGTCAAGGAGACACGCCATGAGCCCCCATGCCGACAGTGTGACCCGGCCCGTGTCTGACACCAAGCGCGAACGTCTGGCCGAATTGCTGGAACATGGCCCAAGCATGGCGCGGACCTACCCGCTGTCGTTCGCGCAGCAACGGCTGTGGTTTCTGGACCAGCTTAATCCGGGCAATCCGTTCTATTCGATCAGTCAGACGATGCAGCTGGACTTCCCGATTGATCCGGGGGTTCTAACCCGTGCGCTCAACGAAATGGTCAGCCGTCACGACGCATTGCGGACGACGTTCCGCAGTGTGGATGGCAGGCCGGTGCAGGTCGTGGCCCCTGCGCTGGCGCTTGTAGTGCCCGTCGTGGATCTGCGCCATTTTGGCCCCGAGGCGGCAGCGCGTGCGCGCGAGATTGCGACGGTGGAGGCGCGCACGCCGTTTGACCTGACCCGAGGCCCGCTGCTGCGGGTGCGGCTGATCCGGGTTGGGACAGCGCGCTCGGTTCTGGCGCTGACCATCCATCACATCGTCTCGGACGGCTGGTCGATGGAGGTGTTTTTCAAAGAGCTGGCGACACTCTACGAGGCTTTTGCGCGTGGCAAACCCTCGCCGCTTGCGCCGCTGACCGTTCAATATCCTGATTTTGCGGCCTGGCAACGCTCGCCACCCAGTCTGGAACGGATCGAGGCGCAGGTTGGCTATTGGGTGCGCCAGCTGGCCGACCTGCCGGTGCTTGCCCTGTCAACCGACCATATCCGGCCCGCCACACAGTCGTTCGCCGGCAAGACCAGCCAATTCGCGCTTCCGGCGGATTTGATCAAGTCGCTGCGTCTGCTTGCCGCTCAGTCTGATGCCACCCTGTTCATGGTGTTGCTGACCGGGTTTGCGGCCCTGCTGGGGCGTTATGCCGGTCAAGATGACTTGCCGATTGGCGTACCAATCGCCGGACGCACCCGCACCGAACTTGAACCGCTGATCGGCTTTTTTGTGAATACTCTGGTGATGCGCGTCGACCTTGGCGGCGATCCGACCGTCCGTGAGGCGGTTGGCCGGGTGCGCGACATGACGGTCGAGGCCTATGCCCATCAGGATGTGCCGTTCGAGCGGTTGGTAGAGGAATTGGCCCCGCCGCGCGACCCGGGCCGCAACCCTTTGGTGCAGGTGGCTTTTCAGCTATTTGGCGACCATTCCGGCGGGCGGGCGCGTCCGGCAAGCCGCGCCGCAGCACAAGCACTTGCCATCGAGCGGGGTACGGCTGTCTTCGATCTTGTCGTCACGACATGGGAGGCTGGCGGCGGCAGTTTGCAGGGCAAGGTGGAGTCGAGCGACGATCTGTTCGACCCGGCCACGGTGGCGCGGCTGCTGCAGCATTGGCAACGCCTGCTCGGTGCTATGGTCGCGGCACCGGACCGGCGTTTGTCGCAGTGCAGTTTGCTGGATGATGCCGATAGCATAGCGCTGGATCAGTGGAACGCGACGGCGGCGTCATTCCCCGATCAAGGACTGGCAGAGCTTTTTGCGGCACGGGTCGCCGAACGGCCGGACGCGACCGCGCTGGAGTGTGACGGCCTGTCGCTGACCTATGCCGAACTGGACCGCCGCGCAACCAGCCTCGCCCATCATCTGGTGGATCAGGGCGTCACGCCGGGTTGCATTGTCGGGCTGTGCGCCAACCGCTCTTTCGCGATGGTTTGCGGGCTGCTGGGCATTCTGAAGGCGGGGGGAGCCTATCTGCCGCTGGACCCGGCCTACCCGCCAGACCGGCTTGCAGCGATGTTGGACGACGCTCAGCCGGTGTTGCTGCTGACCCAAGCCTCACTGGCCGATAGGCTGCCCGGTCAGACGATACCTCGGCTGCTGCTGGATGGGCCGGAACTTTGGTCCACCGCGCCACAGACCCCACTCCCCCCGCCCGATCCGCGTCGGTTGGCGCATGTGATTTATACCTCGGGGTCGACCGGGCGACCGAAAGGCACGCTGCTGGAAAGCGGGGCGATCGGGAATGTGGTGCAAGAGCAGCGCAGGCATTTCGGCATTAAGCCGGACGACCGGGTGCTGCAGTTTGCCTCGCTCAGCTACGACGCGGCGACGTTTGAAATCGCGATGGCGCTTGGCAACGGGGCAGCACTTTGTCTGGGTTCGGCGGAGGATTTGATGCCGGGCCTGCCGCTGACACGGTTCCTGCAAGCCCATGCGGTCAGCGTGGTGACCCTGCCGCCCTCAGCCCTTGCCGCCTTGCGCCCCGATGACCTTCCCGGTTTGCGGATTGCCACGGTCGCGGGTGAGGCGGTGTCGGCCCGGCTGGCGGCGGACTGGGCAGTGGGCCGCAAGCTTTTCAACCTGTACGGGCCGACCGAAGCCTCCATCTGGTCGACCGTTGCACCTTGCAACGGCGACGGCGCGCCGCCCATCGGTTGGCCCATCGCCAATGTCACCTGCGATGTCGTGGATACCGCCGGTCAGCGGGTTCCGGTTGGCGTTGCGGGTGAGTTGTGGCTGGGCGGTGTCGGGATTGCCTGTGGTTACCTGAACCGCCCGGACCTGACCGCCGACCGGTTCATCGGCGACCCGTTCCGGTCGTCGGCCGCAGGGCGGCTTTACCGCACTGGCGATCTTGTCCGCCGCCGCCCGGACGGCGCTTTGGATTTTCTGGGTCGCATCGACCAACAGGTCAAAATCCGTGGCATCCGCATCGAGTTGGGCGAGATCGAGGCGCTGCTGGAACAGAACCCCGATGTGGAGCAGGCCGTGGTTGTGGCGGCGGAAACTCTGGCGGGTGCAGCCAACCTTGTGGCCTGTGTCGTGCCACGTCAGGCCGCGCGGCTTAACCAAGCGGCGGAACATGTCGACCGCTGGCGGCAGCTTTCGGACGAGACTTATGGCGATGCGAAACCCACCGCTGACGGGCGGTTTCAGACGGTAGGCTGGGTCAACACCTTTACCAGTCAGCCGATCTGCACCGACGACATGCGCGCCTGGGTGGACGCAACGGTGGACCGGTTGCGCCGCCATCGTCCGCGCCGCATTCTGGAAATTGGCTGCGGCACGGGTCTTATGCTGTTCCGCCTTGCGCCAGACTGCCACCATTACCTTGCGACCGACCTGTCGGATGAGGCGATTGCCCATGTGCGCCGCCATCTGGATGATACCCTGTCAGCCAAGGTCGAACTGGTGCAATGCGCTGCGGGCCAGATCGGGGGGATCGCAAATCTTGGCACCTATGACCTGATCATCCTCAATTCCGTCGTCCAATACTTTCCCAACGTCGACTATCTGCTGTCCGTGATCCGGCAGGCGGCGGCGCACCTTGGCCCCGACGGCGTTATTTTCCTTGGCGATGTCCGCAGCGTCGATCTGCTGGAACCGCTGGCATTTGCCGTTGAAAAGGATCGGATCGACCCAACTGCCACCGTGGGTGCGCTGCAAGAACGTGTGCACCGCAGGCTCGAGGATGAACAGGAACTCGCCCTTTCGCCCGCCTTCTTCGCGGCACTGGTCGGCGCAATCCCCGAGGTTGCCGATGTCAGGATTGAGGTCAAACGGGGCCGCTTTGACAATGAACTGTCGCGCTACCGGCTTGATGTCAGCCTTCTGCGCCAGCCTTTGGCCAAAGCCGCAGGTCTTCGCGCAACCGCTGAGACGCTGGAGGAGGTCCGCTCACACCTCGCCGCGACCAAGGCCGACGCGGTGCTGTTTCACGCGGTGGCCAACCGTCGAGTGGCGGCCACCTGCGCGGCGCTGGATCGTTTGGCCGCGTGGGAGGAGCAGACGCTGATGGCCGATCTACCTGACCTTGGGTCCAAGGGCATCGAACCGGAAGACCTGCGGGATTTGGCAGCCTTAACCGGTTGGCAGCTTGATCTGCAAGCGGCCATGCAGCGCGACTGTTTTGATGCCTATTTCACCCGTGGTGATACGCCACCACATGCCTCTTGGCCGATGGGGGACAAACGCGGGATCCGGCGGGACTGGGCCAGCTACGCCAACGACCCGCTGCGCGCGGCCCGCCATCGCAGGCTGGTGCCCGAACTGCGCGATCTTTTGTCCCGGCATCTGCCCGAAAGCATGCTGCCCAACAGCTATCTCGTGCTCGACAAACTGCCATTGACGCCCAATGGCAAGGTGGACCGGCGCGCGCTGGCCCGGCGTGACCGTCTGGCCGACCTGCGCAGCACTAGTTTCGTGGCACCCCGGACCGCGTTTGAACAGAAGATTGCGGCGATCTGGGCGACGATGCTTGGGGTCGCCACCATTGGCGCAGAGGACGATTTCTTTGAGCTCGGCGGTCATTCCTTGCTCGCGGCACAGGTCGTCGCCCGCATCCGGGCCGCCTTCGACATCGACATCGCCCTGCGCCTTGTGTTTCAGCACCGGACGGTGGTGAGCTTTGCGGCCGAGGTGGAACGCCTGATCGGCGACCGGGTCGCAGAGATGAGTGATCAAGACGCCGAGCAGCTTATGCGCAAGGAGGCATCGCCCTGACATGAACAACCGCGTTGATCTTTCGCCCGCCAAGAAGGTCCTGCTGGATCGGTGGCTGCAAGGCGACCTCGCAGCGCCAAGCGGGCAGGGCCGCATCCCGCGACGTGCGCCTGATGAGCCGGTGCCCTTGTCGTTCCAGCAATATCGCCTGTGGTTTCTGGATCAGCTGACACCCGGCGGGGCCTTTGCCAACATCGACGTCGCGGTACATCTGGATTTCCCGCTTGATCCGCGCGTCTTGGCCCGCGCCATCAATGACATCATCAAACGACACGAGGCGCTGCGGACGCGGTTTGTCAACACCGGCAATGGGCCGGTCCAGATTGTAGCCCCCGCTTTAGCGATTGATGTGCCGGTGATTGACCTTCGATATTTCGGGGTCGGGGCGGATGCCAAAGCGGTGGATTTGGCCACGACCGAGGCGCGACGCCCCTTCAACCTGTCGACCGGTCCTTTGCTGCGCGCCACCGTGCTGCGGCTGGCTGTGGCGCGCTATGTGTTGGTGCTGACCATCCATCATATCGTGGCGGACGGCTGGTCCTTGCGGGTGTTCTTTGACGAACTGGCCGCAACCTATGAAGCGATCGGGCAAGGCAAACCCCAGCACCTGCCGCCGCTGCCGGTGCAATACGGCGACTTTGCCGTGTGGCAGCGCAAGGTGCTGGGGGGCGACCAGTTGGAAGCGCATGTCGACCACTGGATCAAACAGCTGTCCGATCTGCCCGTGCTTGACCTTCAAACCGATTTCCCGCGCCCTGCAGTGCAGTCCTTTGCGGGCAGCACCGTCGCCTTCAGCCTTCCGGCCAAGCTGGTCGATCAACTCCGCCAGGTTGCAACCCGCGCCGGGGCCACGCTGTTCATGGGCCTGCTGACCGGGTTCGCCGACCTGATCAGCCGCTACACCGGCCAGTCCGACCTGCCGATTGCGACCTATACGGCGGGCCGGTCCCGTGCCGAGGTAGAGCCGCTGATCGGCTTCTTCATCAACACGGTCATCCTGCGGCTGCGGACCGAGGGCAATCCGACGTTTGAAGGCCTGCTGGCGCGGGTGCGGGACGTGGCGCTGGAAGCCTATGCCCATGAAGATGTGCCGTTTGAACGTCTGGTCGAGGCGCTGGCGCCGCCGCGCGACCCCAGCCGCAATCCGCTGGTGCAAGTGGCCTTTCAACTTGTAAGCGTCCCCAAGGGTCACGCCAAAGGCCGATCAGATGAACTGGCGGTTGAACGCGGCACTGCGAATTTTGATCTCTGCTGTTCGCTGATGGAGGATGAAACCGGCGGGGTCAAAGGTCGCATCGAATTCAGCACTGATCTGTTTGCCGCCGCGACCATTGCCCGGCTGGTTGGCCATTATCAGCGCAATCTAGAAGCCGCCGTGGCCCAACCCAAACGCCCGCTTGCCGACATTGACCTGTTGAGCGAGGTCGAGCGTGGCCAACTGGCGCTGTGGAATGACACCGCCGTCGCCCATGAGGCCGTGGGCCTTGCCGACCTCTTCGCGCGCCGGGTTGCGGCCTCGCCCACGGCGACGGCCATCGTGACCGACGCCGGTCCCGTCACCTATGCCGAACTTGACCGCCGCTCCACCACACTCGCGCAGGCGCTGGTCAACCTCGGGATCGGGCCGGAGCGCATCGTGGGCGTCAATCTGACGCGGTCGGTGGAGTTGTTCGTGGCCAGCCTTGCCATCGTGAAGGCTGGCGGTGCCTATCTTGCACTCGACCCGTCCTATCCGACCGAACGGCTTGCGATGATGGCGCAGGATGCACCGGCAGCAGTGGTGATCAGCAGCCGCCAGTTGCGGTATCAGATGCCGATCTGCGATGCCGTGACCCTGCTGATCGACGAACTGCCTGCGCAGGACGATCCAACCCCGCCGCCGCACCTGCCGCCGGACCTCAACCGTTTGTGCTATGTGATCTACACCTCCGGCTCCACCGGCGTGCCCAAAGGCGTGGCGGTGGAAGAGGCGCAGGTGGTCAACCGCCTGCACTGGGGCTGGGCGCATGCGCCGTTCCAACCGGGTGAGATGAGCGTGGTGCGGACGCCGACCAATTTCGTTGATTCCCTTTGGGAGCTGTGGGGGCCGCTGCTGGCAGGCTCGCCCACCGTGATTGCCCCCGCCGAGGCCCGCGTCGACCCCGATGCGCTTTTGACCTTTCTGGCCCGCCACCGGGTGACGCGTATCTGGATGGTGCCATCGCTGCTGCAGGCGATCCTTGATGCGGAACCCAACCTCGGCCGCCGTGTTCCCGCGCTGAAGATGTGGGTGCTGGGGGGCGAGCCTTTGACCAGCCAACTGGCGAAACGCTTCTTTGCGGCGGCACCTGACGCCGCGCTTTACAACAGCTATGGCATGTCCGAAATCTGGGATGGCACCTGGCATCGCTGTGCCCCCGGCGAAACCACGGTGCCAATAGGCAAGCCGATTGCCAACACGCAATGTCTGGTGCTGGACCAGAACCGGCATCCGGTGCCGGTTGGCATTCCGGGTGAGCTTTACATCGCGGGCACCGGCATCGCGCGTGGATACCTGCACCGCCCTGATCTTTCGGCAGAGCGTTTTCTGGCCCATCCGGGGGCTATGAACGGCAGGGTGTTCCGCACCAGCGACCGCGCCCGCTGGCGGGAAGATGGCACGCTGGAATGCCTTGGCCGCTTGGATCAGCAGGTCAAGATCCGTGGCGCCAGGGTCGAACTGGCCGAGGTCGAGGCGGCGCTGAACGATTTGCCTGGCATTGCGCAGGCAGCGGTCAAGGTCTGGCCCGACAAAGACGACCGCAACTGTCTCGTGGCCTATATCCTCGCCACGCCGGGTTTCGAGCCGACTTTGGCCGTGATCCGGCGGCAGCTTGGCAAGCGTCTGCCGGACCCGATGATCCCGACCACGGTGGTGGCCGTCCAGCAGTTCCCGCAAACCCCAAGCGGCAAGCTGGACCGCCGCGCCCTGCCGCCGCCGCAGGACATCATGGCACCTGAGAGAGAGGTAGAGGCCGCCCGCTCTCCGGTCGAGGTCGTGTTGCTGCGCATCTGGCAAGAGGTGCTTGGCACCGACCAGATCGGGGTGCGCGACAATTTCTTTGACCTTGGGGGGCATTCGCTGCTGGCAACCCAAATCGTCTCCCGCATCCGCGCCACGTTCGATGTCAGCCTGTCGTTGCAGACCTTCTTCAACCTGCCCTCAATTGCAGGAATTGCCGATGCGATCACCGAAGACCCCGCCGAATTGCAGCGGATCACCCGCACGGCAGAGATTGTCCTCAGCGTCGCCGCGCTGTCTGACGATGAAGTCAGCGCCATGTTGGCCAGCGAGGCCGACTTTGCCGACGCCCAGGTGAAAGCATGACGGCGCTTGGCAACAGCCCCAAGGTGAACGGCTGGACCCTTGCCCCTGTGGTAACCGGTTTGGACTTTCCGACCAGCCTCGTCTTTGCGCCGGATGGTCGCTGTTTTGTGGCCGAATCCGGATTGCCCTTTGCCGAGGCAAAACCCGGTGGCCGGGTGTGGCAGGTGTCAGCCAATGGGGAGCGCAGGTTGGTGGCCGACGGCTTTCCCCCACCGCTCAACGGGCTCAGTTGGCATGACGGCGGCCTGATTGTCGCATCGCTTGGTCAACTGGACCGGCTGGATCCTGACAGCACTCGCACGCTGATTTTGGACGGGCTGCCTACCGGCGGCAATTACCACACGAACATGGCGGTGGCGGGCAGCGACGGCTGGCTTTACTTCGGTCAGGGGGCCATCACCAACACCGGTGTGGTCGGGTTGGATGCTATTGAACTGGCGTGGCAGCGGCGGATTACACCAGCTTACGACATACCGGGCTATGCCGTCACGCTGACGGGGGTTGAGGCAGAGACGCCCAACCCGTTGTCCGACGACAAGCAGGCGAGGGCGCGGACAGGGGCTTTTGTCGCCTTTGGCGCGCCGGGAAGGGCCGGGTTACGCATCTCTGCCGGTCTGCCCTGTACCGCCGCCGTCATGCGGGTCAGGCCAGATGGCACCGGGCTTGAACTTGTGGCCTGGGGGCTGCGCAATGCGTTTGGCGTTGGATTTCTGCCGGATGGTCGCCTGCTTGCGGTCGATCAGGGGGCGGATGACCGGGGCAGCCGCCCTTTGGGCAATGTGCCCGATCTGCTGTTTTCGGTGACGCCGGGGGCGTGGTACGGCTGGCCGGATTTTATCGGCGGCGATCCGGTGACCGATCCACGCTATTTACCCGAACGCGGCCCGCGGCCCGCCTTCGTTCTCGCCAACCACGCGGCTCTGCCACTGCCGCAAAAGCCGCTCTACCGGTTCCGCTCGCATGTTGCGGCAACAAAGTTCGCGGTTCTGCCACAGGCTGCCAAATCGGGCCAAACCCGGATTGCCATTGCGCTTTTCGGCGATGAAAAGCCGATGACCGCCCCGGCTGGCCCCCCCATCGGCAGATCGGTCGCCATCCTCAGCCTCGACAGAGGCCCATTGGAGGTGCTGCCGGTTGATGGTTTGGTGCGACCGATTGACGTGGCGTTTCATCCAGAGGACGGCAGCCTGCACATCCTCGACTTTGGCCACTTTGAAATGCTGGCAGGCGGCGGGCTTGCTGCCACTGCAGGCAGCGGAACTTTGTGGCGCGCGGTGCCTAGGCAGGAGGACAGTCCATGACGGCAGCATCGGCGGGCGAAGATGGCGATCCGGTGCTTTTCGCCGCAGCGGGGTTAAGCGATGTTGGCACGGCAATGACCGTCCGGCGGGTGGATGCCGGATCGGTCCCAACCCTCGGTCAGGTTGGCCCGGTGGTGGCGGTTGACGGTCCTGTCGATCTGGGTCGCACCATCCTGCGCATCCCGGTCTCACCCGCCATGCTGGTGGGAATTGACGAGACGTCGATCCGCCTGTTCCGGCTGGGGCCCG
>JAYTQA010000516.1:0-2388 GCA_043746955.1 bacterium
CTTGACCCAGAACCATCCCCTCAGCGCCAGAGGCTTTGGCAAGCCCCAAAACCAGCGCCATTCCCACTGTCTCCGACCCCAAACCCGGATCGCACAGCACTGCTCAAAGGCCAGCGTCTGCAACGCATCGCCTGCCAGAACCGCCGTCGCCTCATCCCATTTCCGGTGGACGGTCGGTTGGCCCCGCCGTAGGTCGTCGTCGTCCATGCAAGGCAAGTCGTCGTGAACGAGGGAATAGGCGTGCAAAGCCTCAATCGCCGCCGCAGCACTTAGGGCGCGGGCGGCCACGCCGTGCAGACGGGCACCCTCCAGCACCAGAAACCCGCGCAGACCTTTGCCACCTTGGAGCGCATATCGCATGGCGTGCAGCACAGGCGCATCGGCTTTGTCCGCCAAAGCTGCGGCCAGCCGGGCCTGCACGGCGGCGGCATCGGCGGCGAGGATGTCGGGAAAGCTCACATCCCCTCCACCGGGGTGACGCCTACGGCCTTGCCTTCGGCACTGCGGATCAGTTCGACTTTTTCCTCGGCGTCTTTCAGTTTGCCCGCGCAAAGCGCCTTCAGGGCCGCCCCGCGTTCGTACAAAGCGATCGATTGCTCCAGCGCCACGTCGCCGCGTTCCAGTTGCGTTACGACTTTTTCAAGCTCAGCCATGGCCTCTTCGAAGGACAGTTCGGCGACCAGCTTTTCGGGGGATTTTTCGGTCAACGGCCACGCTCCTGCAAGACGCCCACATGTGCCGCGACCGAGGCCGCAAGCGCATCAAGATCATAACCACCTTCCAGACAGGATACCACCCGGCCCTGCGCGTGGGCATCAGCCGCGTCGCATAGGCGGTGGGTCAGCCAGGCGTAGTCAGCCTCACGCCAGTTCAACTGGGCCAGGGGATCATCGGCATGGGCGTCAAAGCCAGCGCTGATCAGGATAAGTTCGGGTTTCCAGGCCTCCAGCTTCGGGAAAACCTCAGCCTCATACGCCGCGCGCATTGCCCTGCCATCGCTGCCAGGTGGCAGGGGGATGTTCACGATTTGCCCATGCGCACCGCATTCGCTAGGGTCGCCGGTACCCGGCCACAGCGGCATTTGCTGGCTGGTGACGAATACGGCGCGGGGTTCGTCCCACAACAAAGCCTGCGTCCCATTGCCGTGGTGCACATCGAAATCCACCACGGCCACGCGGGTCAGGCCGTGGTGGTCCAGCGCGCGTTTGGCGGCAATAGCGACCGTGCCGAACAGACAAAACCCCATCGGCGTGGCGGATTCGGCATGGTGACCGGGCGGGCGGGCGACAACGAAGGCGTTCGCAGCCTCACCGGCCAGCACCGCGTCGACGGCAGCGCAGGCAGCACCGACCGCCCGTAAGGCCGCCTCCCAGGTTGCCGGCGACATCCAGGTTTCGGGGTCCAGTTTAATCGTGCCGGTTTCAGGCGCGGCGCGGCGTATGGTATCAACGTAAGACTGCGGATGGCAGCGGAGCAGGTCATGCTCCTGCGCAAGCGGCGAGGCGCGACGGGTCAGCGTCATTCCGGCAAGGCCACGTTCGACCGCAGCGATCCGCTCCACCCGTTCCGGATGGCCGGGCGGCGTCACGTGTCGGCTGGAAACCTCGTGAGCATAAACTATCGTCATGGCGACCCCCTTTTCGGCCAATCAAATTGGATTCCGCGCGGCTGCACAAGGCGGATTTCGGTCAGGCGACACAACCGCGCGCGGCCACGGCCTCAAAGCGGATCACTGCACCCCCGCGATGGAAGACCACCTGATCCACCAGATTGCTGACCGGGCAGGCGTGGTTCGGGATAACTTGCAGTTTTTCACCGATCTTTGGCCGGGTCTGGCACCGGCGCAGGTCAAGATGGCCATGCTCCTCCGAGAGGCCAATGATTTCAGCGCCGGGATAGGCCGGGATCAGGCCATAGCCCGCAAGTCCCAAAAGGTCAGAGGTCAGCGACTTTGACCCGGCGTCGAGCACGCCCCGCTCGGCTGTCGGGCGGCTGACCACCGTGGTCAACACGGTCAGCGCGCAATCGGCAACCCCGCACGCGCCGCAAGCGATCAGCGAGCGGTCGTTGTAAATATAGGTTCCCGCACGATATTCCGTGATGCACGGCGACAGACCGGCGGAGGCGAGCGACGGGGTTCCACCGCTGGAGATCACCTCACACCCGCCAAGGTCGGCCATGCACAGGTCGCGCGCCCGCGCCAAAAACTGCTCAACCGTCGGTTCGCTGTCGGCTTTGGGGTAAGTCATCAGCCCGGCAAACTGCAGACCCTTGGCGTCAGCGATGACCCGCGCGAGATCCAGCGCCTGCTCCGGGGTTTGCACGCCGCAGCGACCCATGCCGGTGTCACATTCGACCAAAACGCGCAGCAGGGTCGCAGTACCGGCC
>JAYTQA010000517.1:0-6331 GCA_043746955.1 bacterium
GCGGTAACCCCCCGCCACGGTCGGAGCGTAGCGCAGTCTGGTAGCGCACCTGCTTCGGGAGCAGGGGGTCGGAGGTTCGAATCCTCTCGCTCCGACCAAATTCCCGGTCAAGCGAGATCAACACGTCCTTGGGTCATGGCCGGTCTGGCGGCAGATGCCCGCAGGCGGCGCTGTAATCCGACAGAACCCACGTGATGGCTGCGCGCAGCAGTGCCTTGGCGGTCGGAGCCACGATGCCCTGCATCACCTCGGGATAGGACGCGCCAAGGTATTGCGCAATCAGCGGTTGCGGGATTTCTCTGTCCCCAAACAGCGCCAGCAACTCCGCCACAGCCCGCTGAGCGGCGTCCTCGGTCCAGTAATACCGGATGCGGTCGGAATAGCTGAAATGACGTTGCAGGCGCTGGTGTTCGGGTGTGCCGGTGTAATAGCTGGCCCAGTGTTTGGGGTTGGCCAGCATCACCCGCTCCATCGTGTCGCGCAGCGGTTCCGGGCGGGCGGCGAACAGTTGGTCGGCGATATGATCCAAGCCATAGAGCGCCTCGCGCAAAGCGAAGGTCAGGCCGGGGCCGACCTTCAGGATGGCAAAGCCGTCGCGGACCAGCGCCGACAGGGCCACCGGCGTCTGATAATCCGTCGAATGCGCCTCATAAACCAGCGGCAGGCTCGTCAGGGCTGCGACCAGATCAACCGCTGCGGCGGGAAGATAGGCCACCACGTTCTCATTGCCGAATTCGACGCCGGGCTGCACCACCAGACCTAGAACGCGGTCAAAGGCGGATGCGATGCCTTCGCGGGTAAACGCCGCGCGGTGAAGGTCGACGGTGGCTTGGGCTGCGGCGGCGGCGGTGACGCTCAGATGTTCCACCGCCTCCAGCGCGCCACCCGGGATCGGGACTTCGGTGCCGATCACATAGACCAGCGGCGCGCCCGCGCCATGCCGTTCGGCCACCGCCGCCAGTTGCGCATTGCGGGCGGCAATCACCGCGTCAGGCAGGGCCGTCGGGTCATCGGCGCAGTACATGCTGGCATCGAGGTGGATTTTCGTGAACCCCGCCGCCACATAGGCGGCCACCATCGCCAGAGCCTTCGCCATTGCCCGTGCTGCGGGCAAAGCCTTCCACGGGTTCGGCCCCAGATGATCCCCGCCAAGGATCAGCCCGGCTAGGTCAAAGCCTTCCTCCGCCGCGATCCGTTCGACAAAGCGGCGGAAATCGGCAGGCCGCATCCCGGTGTAGCCGCCGTCTTGATTGACCTGGTTGCAGGTCGCTTCGATCAGCACGGCTTTGCCCTCAGCCCGGCCAAGCGCCAGTGCCGCGCCGATCACCTCCGGATGGGCAGAGCAGACCGACGTGATGCCCGCACGCTGCCCTTGGCGGCGGGCCGGCCCAAGCGACAGCAGGCGTGATGCGGTCATGGCAGTCTCCTCGATCATGTTCGAACTTATGGCGGCGAATTCCTGGCTTCGCAATCACTGATGATCACAAGTGTGATTGACTTCGAAGGAATGTGGGGTCTTGATGGGCTATCCAACCGGAAACTCTTTGCAGGCTGCCCGATGAAGATCGCCCCATGAAGATCGCCCCATGAAAGTTGATCGGGCCGCAGCGATACGGCAGCACCTTTATTCCAAAGGCTACTCCTCGGTCGGAGAAATTGCCGAGGCGGTGGGCGCCTCCGAACCGACCGTGCGGCGTGACCTTTTGGCGATGGAGGAGGCGGGGGCCGTGGTGCGTAGCCATGGCGGCGCGCGGATTGCCGAGGCGTCCGGTGCCGAAGTGGCGTTTGAAAGCCGCGAGCAGATCAACCTTTCCGCCAAACGCGCGATTGGCGATGCGGCGTATGACTTGCTTTGCCCCGATATGGCGGTGTTTCTGGATGCGGGCACCACGGTTTTGCAACTGGCGCGCAGGCTGCGGCTGCACCCGATGCCGCTGCGGGTGTTCACCAACTGCCTGCCGGTCGCACAGCTGCTGTTGCCGGTGCAGGGCCTGACCGTCACTTTGCTGGGCGGCACCCTGCGGCCGCAAAACGCCTCGATGGTTGGGATGCTGGCCGAAGATGCGCTGGACCGGCTATGGTTTGACCAGCTTTTCCTCGGGGTCGGTGCGGTCTCAGGGGACGGCGAGATTTACAGTTCGGACGAGCTGGAAGCGCAGATCAACCGCAAAATGCTTTCGCGCACCGATGCGCCGGTCGTGTTGGCCGATGCCGACAAGTTCGGACGGCGGCTGACGTTTCAGGTGGCAGCTTTGGCGGCGGCGACGCGGGTGATCACCGAAAGCCGGCTGGAGGCCGGGGCACGCAAACTGCTAGCCGACATTGGCTGTGCCGTGACCTGGGTCGGTCAACCGCGAGATGTACCGTGACCGGCAACGACAAGGTGGGCAAGGCCGTGCCGGGTAAAGTCACGCTGGGCCAACAGATGACCGGCCAGCACACGACGGGCCAGCACTGGGCGGGCAAGGTCGCGACCAGTAAAGTCACGACCGTCAAGGGCGCGACCGGCCAGTATTTGGCGGGCAAGCACCCGACCGGCACAATTCTCGGACTGGACAGCGGGGGCACCAAGACGCTGGCCGCGCTGGCGGACCGTTCGGGGACTGTGGTCGATCTGACCTTTGGCGCGGGGTTGGACCCGACGGCGGATCCGGCGTGGCCAGAGCGGCTGGCCGCAATCGTCACCCCGCTTGGCCCGGTCGATGCCGCCGTCCTGGGCCTGCCGTTTCATGGCGAGATGGCCGCGCTGTCGGCCCGGCAGACCCAGGTGGCGCAGGATTTGCTTGGGGCCGCCGCTGTGGTTCTGAACGATGTGGCCGTGGCCTTCGAAGGCGCATTTGGCGGGTCTGACGGTGTGCTGATCCTCGCCGGGACCGGGTCGATGGCTTGGGCGCAGGGGCCGAACGGAACCACCCGCAGCGGCGGCTGGGGTGCCGCGTTTGGCGATGAAGGTTCGGCCCATTGGATCGGGCGCGAGGCGCTGGCGCTGGTCAGCATGGACCTGGATGGCCGCCAACCCTGTGCGGCATTCGGGCACGGGCTGCTGCAGGCCTTGGGTATCGGGCCGGATGACCTGATCGGCTGGGCCTACGGCCAGACCAATCCGCGCGAAACCATCGCCTCGGTCGCGCGCCATGTCGCAGCACTGGCCGCGACCGACCCGGACGCTCAAGCCCTGATGCGCCGCGCCGCGGCCCACCTGACGGCACTTGGCCAAGCCACCGCCCGCAGCTGTGGTGCCGTAGCACCGTTGCGCTGGAGCTACGCAGGCGGCGTTTTCAGCGACCCGGTTCTGCGCCAGACCGTGGCCGCGCAGTTGGGTTCTGAACCGGTCCGCCCCGGTCTGCCGCCGGTTGGCGGGGCACTCCTGCTCGCCGCCCGGACGGCGGGCTGGACCGTCGACGCCAAATTTACCCAACGCCTCAATGCTTCACTGACATCGAAAATCCCGCTGCAACCTCAAGAGGTAACCCAATGAACAGACGCGCTTTCCTGATGACTGCTACGGCCTTGCCGCTCAGCTTCGGTTTCGCCTCCATCGCCCGCGCCAGTGAGGCCTTGGCGCTGCTGCTGCCGCCATGGAGCACGCTGACCAAAGAGACGACCGACAAATACACCAAGGACACCGGCGGCACGCTGAATATCGAAACCCTTGGCTGGGACGAGATTCATGCCAAGATTGTCACCTCGATGGTCGCCAAAACCGCGCCCGCGACCGGGACTGAAGTGGATTGGAGCTGGGTTGGCCAATTTGGCGCTGCCGGCTGGTATGACGACCTGAGCGCGCTTTTGCCGGCCGATGTGTTGGCGGACAGCCCGACCGCCGCGATCTTTACCTATAAAGGCAAGCTGCTCGGCGTGCCCTATAACAATGACTTCCGGGTGCTGATCTATAACAAGGCGCATCTGGATGCGGCAGGTGCCAAGGTGCCCAAGACCATCGACGATCTGCTGACCGCCGCCCGCGCGGTGAAGGCCAAGGGCGCTTGCGAATTCCCGATCGGCTTGCCGCTGTCGGCCTCCGAGGGTGCCGCGACCGCTTGGTATCTGCTGACCAAAGCCTTTGGCGGCGATTTGTTCGACAAGGATTTCAAACCCTTGTTCACCACGCCGGACTCGGCTGGTTTCAAGGCCATGCAGTTCGAGGTTGACGCGCTGAAAGAAGGTCTGATCGACCCGGCCTCGACCGGGCTGAAAGACACCGAAGTGCAAGAAGTGTTCAAGGCCGGCAAGGTCACCTTTGATCTGGCCGGTTGGCCGGGCAATCTGGCGGTTTACACCGATGCGACCAAATCGCAGGTTGCCGCCGACGCCCATGCCGCTTTGGTGCCGAATGTCACCGGCAAATCGCGCAGCTTCGGTCTGCCCGGCGCGATCGGCATTCCGGTTTCCGCCACCAACAAGGACCAGGCCGCAACCTTCCTGAACTGGCTGATGAAGCCCGAGGTGATGGCGGCCAATTATAAATCCTTGGGCCTGTTGCCGACCCGTCTGTCGGTTCTGGCCGCCCTCAGCAAGGATGGCACGCTGCGCGACGGCGAGGTTCTGGCGGCGCAGGCGGCGGCGGCGGAACCCTTGTTCGCCCAAGGCACGCCGGGCTGGTATTCCGAATTCTCGGGTGCCGTGCAGACCGCGCTGAATGCGGCGGCCAAGGGCCAGATCGACGTGGCGACCGCGATGAAGCAGATCGCGGACGCAGCCGCCGCAGCGCAGCAGTAGGGCGGGGCGCGGGGCCATGACATTCGGTATGCCAAAATGGCCCCGCACCGGAAATTGGCGGCTGTCCCGCGACGCGCGGCTGGGGCTGCTCCTGGCGCTGCCGGTGGTCTTGATCATGGGCGGGCTGGTGTTCGGGCCACTGCTCTCCAGCCTGATCGACAGCTTTTACCGGATCGAGCCGATGAAGCCCGGCACGCCGTTTGTCGGGGTCAAGAACTACGTCACCGCGCTCACCGACCCGACCGTGCTGGCCGCATGGGCCACGACCGGGGTTTACGTCCTGCTGGCGGTGGTGATCGAAACGGCAGGAGGGTTGGCTGCGGCGTTGCTGCTGAACACGATCACCGTCGGGCGCAGGTGGTTGCTCGCGGCGGTGGTGCTGCCGTGGTGCCTGCCACCGGTGGTCAACGCGATTATCTGGGCCTGGATCTTCAACCCAAGCTACGGGTTGATGAATGGCATTTTGCGGACACTAGAGTTGACAGCTGTCAACTTTGTGTTTTTCAACGACCGGACCACAGGTTTGGCCCTGATTTCCGTGGTCCATGCATGGCGGATGATGCCGCTTACCGTGATCATCCTGCTCGCCGCCCTGCAATCGATCCCGAAGGAGTTATACGAGGCCGCACGCCTTGACGGGGCCACCGCCCTGCAACGTCTGCGCCAGATCACCCTGCCACTGATCGCCCCGGGTCTGGCGATTGCCCTGTCACAATCCACCGTTTTCGCGATCAACCTGTTTGACGAGGCGTGGATTCTGAACGGTGCCGCCACCGACACCCGGTCGATCACCATCCAGACCTATATCGCCGGGTTCCAGAACCTGAAGCTGTCCTTGGCGATGGCGTTGTCGCTGCTGGTCATGGTCGTCTCGCTCGCAGTGTCGGCCATCTATGTCCTGCGGGTCTATCGGGAGACGAGGTTCGAATGACCCGTGCCACCAAACGCCTGATCGGAAATGCGGCGCTGGCCCTTGGGGCGGCGGTGCTGCTCTTGTGGTCGCTCGGCCCGATTTACTGGAGCCTGGTCGCCAGTCTGACCCCGCCGAATGCGCTGGTGTCCGACAACCTGCACCTGTGGCCGATAGCCCCGACATGGGAGCATTATGCCAAGCTGTTCGGCGCCACCTCGACCTCGCAGGGCAATGAAGTGCAATCGGTCTGGCCGCAATTTTCCAAAGCGCTGGCCAACAGCATCATCACCTCGCTGGCCGCAACCTTCGTCACCGTGGCGATTGCGGCGGTCGGTGCCTGGGCCTTCGTGCGGCTGAAGTTCCCCGGTCGGGATGTGATCTTCATCGGCGTGGTGGCCACATTGGCCGTCCCCGGCTTCACCGTCCTGATCCCGCTCTACCGCCTGATGATCGCCGCCGGGCTGATTGACACCTACACCGGCGTCACGCTGATCTATGTCTCGGCCTTCCTGCCGCTGGCCTTGTGGCTGATGCGGTCGGTCTACCAAGCCATGCCGCTGTCGCTGGAGGAGGCCGCCTGGATCGACGGGGCCAGCAAGTTCTACACCCTTCTGCGCATCGTTTTGCCGCTGGCCGGTCCGGGGCTGGTGGCCTGCGCGATCCTGACGTTCTTGTCGACCTGGGGCCAGTTCATGATCC
>JAYTQA010000518.1:0-2381 GCA_043746955.1 bacterium
TGCCCTCCAGACGGGCATGCCCGTCTTCCGTTCAGCCCCACCGGCCAAGATGGTTGACGCAACCGGCCATGGTGGTTGTCGCTCAACAACCAGGCCAGCAGCCATCGCAGGCGTCCTGCGAAGCGTCTTGTGAGTGCGGCAGAGGTTGTAGTGCATGAAGTGTGCAGCGCCACTGCGTAAGCGCGGTTCTCAGCCTTCTTTGAGAAAGCATTGGTCAGGCGGGTGAAGCGGCGCATCCCCATCCGCATGGTGAGGTTTTGGCGTTCAACATGGCTGGTGCCCGTTTTGCCTGGAGGAGATCGCTGCCTGGGCCGAACGTCATGCGGATCTGGTTGCCGCAGGCGGGCGGCGGATCATCATCACGCCCGAAACCGGCAGCCGGATGACCGCGCTGGCACAGGTTGCGGGCGAAGGCGCCGTTGTGCTGAGCGATCAGAACATGGGCGTGGCGCTATGCTACGGTCTTGCCCTTCCGGTCGGGCCGTCAATTCTGGCGGAATACGAGGCGGATGGCTTTGACCTTGCCGAGGTCAATGGCACCACCAACGGCCTTCTTCCGACACCGGCGACCTTCCTTCTTGATCCGGCACGGATGGTGCGTTTCACCTTTGTCGATTTGGACTTCAGTCACCGCGCCGAACCGGCCGACATACTGGCCGAACTGGCGACCCAGACCAAGCCGTCGTGATCGGCAGCGCCTGAGGGTTCGGTCTGCCAATCCCGAGCCCGGGCTGCCCGCACAAAAGCCTCTGCCGCACGCCGTCGACGCCGGCTCGCCACAGCCGCCAGCCCGCCACAGCTGCCAACCCGATGCTCAGGCTCAATTCGCAATCCCTGTGGCCGAGGGTCTGAACCCCAAGCGCCCGCGTTCCAGCAGGCAGGACGGCACTGCCAAGACCCCGCGCAACCATGTCCTGTGCGCGTGCCTTGCCTTCGAGCCGGTGACGAAACTCTGGCGCCAGACCCATGCGGCTTGTCACGGCGCGCCAGAGGAGCGCGGCGTCATCATCGCAATCGATCCAGGGCTGGGCAGTAACTTCTGCGGCACTTGGCAGGCCGGTCCCGGTGGTCCAGTCGGTTGCCACGGTGGCGATTTCGTAACGGTGGACGTAAAGCGGCCAAGTCTCCAGCCGCTCGTGCAGAAAGGCGGGCAGTGCGATCAGCAAAAGATCGATTCCCCCCTTCAACGACGCCTCGATCAGGTGTTCCGGGATGCCATGCCGCAGGTCGATCGTCAGGTCGGGCAGCGCCTTGGCCACCGCGACAAGGATTTCGCCCAGGGCCTGCGGACGCAACCCATGGGCGACGCCAATCACCAGAGGCGTCACCTCGGCCCGGACAAGACTGCTGGCCAAGGAGGTTGCGGCTTCGGCGGCATCGTCGGTCTGTTCAAGATGCGGCAGAACCATGCGCCCCAACTCTGTCAGATGCGTCAAGGACCGTTCGCGGTTGAAGAGCAGGCCGGCGAACTCTTCCTCCAGCTTCTGGATCGCCCGGGTCAGGGACGGCTGGGTCACGTTGCACTGATCGGCGGCGCGCGTGAAGTTCAGCGTCCGCGTCACGGCCAGAAAGTATTTGATCTGATGCATTTCCATGAAGCTAACAGATCACCTGGCTGCCTTGACGCCTGGCGCCATGTTCACAACTGGCCCCTGCATCGCGCAAGACCTGCGACGCTCGGCCAAAAGCGGGTCGCTGAGGTTCCTGCCGTGGCCATGCTTTTCAAAGCACGGGCTGTGAGTGCGACTTTCCGATGGCCCGTATGTCGCGCCAATTCTGCCGTGCGCCACCTCAACGACGCTGAGCGGCAGCCTGCCGCGCCATTCGACCCTGGTTTGGCTGAAGGCACCGTTTGCAGACGACTGCGCGCGTTTCGAGGTTACATCGAACCGCGCGGAAGCGGTTCGCAAGATGGACACCACCCGAACAGGACGGCATTTCAGTGACATTGCAAATCTGCCCTTGCAAAGGTCAGGGCGCACGCAACGATCGTCGTCCCGCCTTCAATGGGCAGAGACGGAACGGATTGCTTAGGCTTCGCCGACAGCCGGATCGCCGATCCGCCGTCGAGGTTTCCTTTCGCACGGGTGATCCGGATGTTGCTCGGTTCACGCTTTGGTGTACCGGGCGGGTGTCGGCCAGTTCGCATCGGTTCGGACACAGGTCAGCAAAGCGATGCCTTGGCCGTGCCAGCATCGGACTGGCGCCGCAACGGGAGAAAAACCTGCGGCGTCAGCCTTTGGGTCGTTTCAGTGTGGCGATGCAAGTCGGGTTGTTGCCGTGAAATCGCCTGGCGTGGCGACCATCGGTTCAACACAGGTCAAGCGCGCAACATTCAAGGTTGGGCTGCGCCATCCGCAGGCCCGGATCGTCCAACGCCC
>JAYTQA010000519.1:0-6310 GCA_043746955.1 bacterium
CAGGCGTCGTCATGCTGGGCGTCGTCATGGATATCCCCCCCTCAGACCGGCCTGAAATGCAGGCGCGGAACACGGAAAATGGGCGGCGGTGAGGCCGCCCATTCACGAGGCATGTGCCTGCAGGCGGGGTTGGTTATTTCCAGCCCGCGCCTTTGAGGTCGGTCAGGTCGGCTTCCAGCGTCGCCAGATTGTCCTTGGCAGAGCCGTTGCCCGACAGGGTTTCGTGGACCGCGGACCAGAACTTGGAGGATACCTCGTTGTACTTGCCCAAAGTCGGCGCCGACGGACGCGGCACTGCGTTCAGAAACACCGCTTTCCACTGCGGGATGATCGGCTGCTTGGCGGCGATGTCTTTGTCATCATAGAGCGACTGGATGGTCGGCAGGTTGGACTCGTTCAAAGCGCGCATCTTTTGCACTTCCGGGCCCGCCAGATAGAGCGCCAGGGAAATCGCGGCTTCCTGATGCTTGGAATATTTCGACACCGCTACATTCCAGCCGCCCAAAGTTGCCGCCGAACTGTCGCCAGCGGCCCCGACCGGCAGGGTGGTCACGCCGAACTTGTCCTTGACCGCCGAGTCTTTGCCGTTGCCCAGACCGTAAGCATAGGGCCAGTTGCGCATGAAGGCCGCATTGCCGGTTTGCCAGACACCACGGGCATCTTCTTCCTGATAGGCCAGAACCCCTTCCGGCGAGATCGTGCCAATCCAGCCCTTGGCGGTTTCAAGCGCCTTGGCGGCTTTGGGGTTGTTGATCGAGATCTTGCCATCCGGCTCGACAATCTGACCACCGCCGAAGGATTTGACCCATTCCAGCGCGTCGCAGGTCAGGCCTTCATAGGCGTTGCCTTGCCAGACAAAGCCCCAGAAGTCTTTCTTGCCGGCAGCCCGTTCGCCATCCTGTACGGTTTTGGCAGCAACGGTCAACTCGTCCCAGGTTTTCGGCACGGCGACCTTGTATTTGTCCAACAGATCCTTGCGGTAATACAAGGCCGGGGCGTCGGTGAAGATCGGCACGGCGACCAGCTTGCCATTCACCGTCTGCGACTGGATGATCGAGGGGAATTCGGTCGGGATCAGGTCTTTGGCCGCAGCGGTCAGATCGACAAAGTGGGCGGCCAGTTGCGGGGCCCAGATCACGTCGGTCTGGTAGAGGTCGATGTCGGCGGTGCCAGCAGCCAGCCACAGACGATACTGCGCGAACTGATCGGTGGTCGAGGCGGGCATCGGCACCAAAGTCACCGTGTTGCCGGTCTTGTCTTCCCATGGCTTGACGTAAGTCTTGAAGTTTTCCACGGCGTTGCCAACCGCACCCGACACATAGGTGATGTTGTCAGCCATGACCGGCGCGCCAAAGACGGCCAGAACGGCCGCGATTGCGGTCGCATGCATGGCGCCTGCCCGATATCCAAAGGACATGGGTCTTCCTCCCTGATGATTGATATGCGCCCCTACAGCGCGAGCTCCCTTAAGGCGCCCCGGCATGTGACCCATCTGTGCGGGCATCGTCCGAAACGCTTGGGCGGGCTTAGCGCAGGAACCCGGGCCAAGTCAACGATTCTCGCCTCAAAGCGCTATCAAATGGGGTGACCTTAGGGCAGTCAACAGGTCAGACGGGCTGACGCGGTTTCCAATTCAAAGCGGTTCGGGTCCGGAATTTTGGCCGCCGCACCCGGCTATTTGCCATGTTAAGCGCGGTCGGCGGCTGATACGCAGACCCTGTTTGCCAAGGAGGCTGCCATGACAACCCTGACGTGTTTCAAGGCCTATGACATCAGGGGCCGTCTGGGGCCGGAGTTGAATGAGGCGGTGGCCGCCCTGATCGGCCGTGCCTTTGGGCAGGTGCTGGCGGCCGGCGAAGTGGTGCTGGGGCAGGATTGTCGGGCATCCTCGGCCAGCCTTGCCGGTGCGGTCAGCGCGGGTCTGCGGGCGGCGGGCGTCACCGTGCTGGACCTCGGGTTGTGCGGCACCGAGGAGGTCTATTTCGCCACCGCCCATCTGGGCGCTGCCGGCGGGATCATGGTCACCGCCTCGCATAACCCGATGGATTACAACGGGATGAAGCTGGTGCAGGCCGGGGCGGCACCCTTGGCACCTGCGCGTCTGGCCGAGGTGCGGGCGCTGGCGGAAAGCGGCGATTTTGCCGGGGTCGCCCCGGGTGGCGTACGCTCGGTCGACACCCGCGCCGCCTATGTCGACCGGGTGCTGTCGTTGGTGGAGTTGGGCGCGCTCAGGCCTTTGACCGTACTGGTCAACCCGGGCAACGGAGCGGCGGGCCCGACCTTTGATGCGATTGCCGACGCCTTGGCAGAGCGGGGGGCACCTTTGCGCTTTGTCCGGTTAAACCATGCCCCCGATGGCAGTTTTCCCAATGGCATCCCCAACCCGCTGCTGCCGGAAAACCAGCCGATGACGGCGCAGGCGGTGGTGGCGTCGGGTGCTGATTTCGGCGTGGCGTGGGATGGCGATTTCGACCGCTGTTTCCTGTTTGACCAGCACGGCGGCTTTGTGGCGGGGGAATATGTCGTGGGTCTGCTGGCCGAGGCGTTCCTCGCCAAAGAACCCGGGGCCACCATCATCCACGACCCCCGCGTGGTGTGGAACACCCAAGATGTAGTGGCGCGGGCCGGAGGTGATGCTGTGATGGCGCCGACCGGACATGCGTTCCTCAAGGCCAAAATGCGCGAAACCGGTGCGGTTTATGGCGGCGAGATGTCGGCCCACCACTATTTCCGCGACTTCATGGCTTGCGATTCGGGGATGATTCCGTGGCTGTTGGTCACCGAGCTTCTGTCGCGCCGGGGCCAAAGTCTGGCCGAGGTGCTGAGCCTGCGGCGGGCGGCGTTTCCGTCTTCGGGTGAGCTAAACTTCCGGGTGACGGATGTTAAAGCCGCGATGGCCATGGTCGAGGCGGTGTATGCAGCCAAGGCCACCGCGCGGGCCGATCTGGACGGGCTGTCGCTGGAGTTTGGCGACTGGCGGTTCAACCTGCGCGCGTCAAACACCGAGCCCCTGCTGCGGCTGAATGTGGAGGCAAAGGGCCGCGCCGATCTGGTGACGGCCAAGCTGGCCGAAATATCGGCGCTGATCAGCGGGGAAAGTTAGGCCAGATCGCGCGGGCTATGGGTCAGCGTTAGGGCGTCGGGGATGGGGTCGATCCCGGCCAAAGCGTCGTCAAAGCCCCACTTCAGGTGGAAGGTCTGGCGGCTGACCGGCACCGGCCAAACCGTCAGCGCAAGGCCTGCAGGATTTCTGCGCGACAGGTCGATCGGTCAAGCTGGATCGGCTTGAGGCGGCGTGGCGTCAGGATCAGTGTGGGCGAGTGGCGGTATTGATCATAGCGGTCAGGCCCCCGCTGATCAGCCGTCGTCCTGATCGGAGCCCAAACCCGCCGCCGCCGCACCAAACTGCAAGTCATAGAGTTCGCGGAACAGGCCACCTTGTTGCAGCAGCACGGCCGGCGGGCCTTGTTGGGCGACACGACCGCCCGCGATGACCACGATCTGATCGGCGCTCATCACCGTGGACAAGCGGTGCGCAATCACGATGGTGGTGCGGCCCAGTGACAAGGTTTCGAGCGCTTGCTGGACCAGCGATTCCGACTGGCTGTCAAGCGCGCTGGTCGCCTCGTCCAGCAGCAAGATCGGCGCATCGCGCAAAATCGCGCGGGCGATGGCCACGCGCTGGCGCTGCCCGCCTGACAGATTGCCGCCGTTTTCGCCGACCGGCGTGTTGTAGCCCTGCGGCATTCTCTCAATGAATTCATCGGCATTGGCGGCAATAGCTGCGGCTTTGATCTGATCTTGGGTGGCATCGGTCCGACCCAGCCCGATGTTGAACCCGACCGTGCCGCCAAACAAAAAAGTGTCCTGCCCGACAAAAGAGATTTTGTCGCGGATCGAGGCGAAGGTTGCCTGATCCACCGGGGCTTGGTCGATCCGGATGGTGCCGGAGGTCGGGTCATAAAGCCGCATGATCAGGTTGATCAGGGTGGATTTGCCGCCACCAGAGGGACCTACCAGCGCCGTGGTCTGGCCCGCCGGGAAATCCAGCGTGATGTCGGACAAGACCGGATGATCGGCCTGATAGGCAAAGCCCACGGCTTCAAATTGCACGGAACCCGGCCCGTCGGGCAGCGGTTTGGCATCTGGAACCTCGGTCAAGGTCAGCGGCGTATCCAGAATGTTGAACATCATCCGCACGCCGAACATGCCGGATTCGATGGCCACCCGCATCTGCGCCACCCGCCGCGCCGGGTCATAGGTCATCAAAAGCGCGGTCACGAACGACATCAACTGGCCCGGCCCCTGCACCGATGCGCCAAACAGGCTGATCGTGCTCAGCCCCACGACCGAGGCTATGGCGAACCCTGACAGTGTCTCCACCAAGGGGTTGGTTGCAGCCTCCAGCCGGGCCAGGCTGTTGGAGCGAATCTCGACCTGCCGCACCGCCTTGTTCATCCGCGCGATCATCCGGTCTTCCAGCGCAAACGCCTTTACCACCCTGATTCCGTTGGAGGTTTCCTGCACGACGCTGATGATCTCTGACAGCGAGGTCAGTTCCATGCGCATGACCTTGCGCACCCGTTTGAGGATGAACCGCACGCCCAGAATGGCGACCGGCCCGAACACCAGCGCCAGCAACGACAGGGTGGGCTGCTGATAGATCATCACCGCCAGCAGACCCAAAGCGGTCAGCGAATCGCGCACAAAGCCGGTCACCATGGTTTCCAGCACCGCGCGCGCCGCCGTGGCCGAATAGGTCACCTGGGTGAGCAGTTCGGAAGACGCCTGGCCTTTGAAATAGGCGACCCCATGTTGCAGCAGTTTGGCGTAAATCTTGCGCTGTTGCAGCGCCACGATCCGGTTGCCTGCGCGGGCGAGAAAGACCGCCTGAACGTAGCTCGCAATCCCCTTGACGCAGAAAATCAGCGCGACCGTGCCCGCCACCTTCCAGACTTTGGCGGTGTTGCCGTTCGGCTGGCCCGCCTGGCCCAGCGAGTCGATGACGTCTTTCATCACCCAGGCGGTCATTGCGGTGGTCGAGGCAATCAGCACCATGGCGGCAATCGCCACCGCATAGTCAAACCACTGCGCCCGCAGATTCTCGCGCAAAAGCCGCCAGAGCAGCCGGGATTTCAGGTTTTCAACGAGGCTTGAGAACATAAGTTCCAGACGCTTTCCGGTCAGGCGATGCCGATCTTTGCCTAAATGCCGGCGGCCAAAGTGTAAAGGCGCGCGCCCTGCCCGGCCGACGGGCAGGCACCGTGCCGCCAGATGGGCCGCCAGATGGGCCGCCAACTTGCGGCAAGCGCGGGTTGGGCAGGTCCGTCGCCGCTGATTATTCCGCAAACGAGCGCGTGATTTCCCGAAACTGACCCGGCAGCGACGCCCGTCGGCGGCGCGGTAAGCCGCATGCCCGCATGGGCGGGGAACAGAAAACCGCCAAGGAAGTGTGCTGCAACTAGCGCGGTTCATCCCCGCGCGGGCGGGGAACAGGTTTCAGCGGGCGCGACCAATGCCTCGGCCAACGGTTCATCCCCGCGTGGGCGGGGAACAGGGCTGATCGAGCGGGCACCAGCAGGCGAGATTCGGTTCATCCCCGCGTGGGCGGGGAACAGGAATTCGATCATGGGAATGCGCACCCAAAAGCCGGTTCATCCCCGCGTGGGCGGGGAACAGTGATGCCTGTTGATATGCTCACCATCAACATCCGGTTCATCCCCGCGTGGGCGGGGAACAGCTTCCTCGTTAATTGCTGGATTGTCTGGCATACGGTTCATCCCCGCGTGGGCGGGGAACAGGCCCTTCAAAAGGGGATTCCCAATGTCTGAACCGGTTCATCCCCGCGTGGGCGGGGAACAGCCCTATCAAACGTTAGACCAATCCGTATCAGCCGGTTCATCCCCGCGTGGGCGGGGAACAGTAACATTCTCCGCAGTCACCCGGATGAATACTCGGTTCATCCCCGCGTGGGCGGGGAACAGACCACATCCCCGGTTTGGGGGCACGAAAATCTCGGTTCATCCCCGCGTGGGCGGGGAACAGCACGAGCTGGAAAGGATAGGCCTGTTGACCCTCGGTTCATCCCCGCGTGGGCGGGGAACAGCTCAAGAGGGGGCAGATTTAACTCCGTGTCGTCGGTTCATCCCCGCGTGGGCGGGGAACAGCAGACGAGCCCGCCCAACCCTTCAACAGGTCAATCTTCATCCCCGCGTGGGCGGGGAACAGCATCCGCGCCAATGCCCTCACTACAAATCACACGGTTCATCCCCGCGTGGGCGGGGAACAGGCATACCTGTTCAAGGATTGG
>JAYTQA010000520.1:0-2376 GCA_043746955.1 bacterium
GCCAAGCTGTTTCTCAAGCAGCGCCAGGAAGAGGCGCAAGCCCTGACCGACCGCCTCGCCCTTGCGCGGCGCACCTGTGACGAGCTGCGCCGCTGGACCGCCGACATCGACGCCACCGAACGCACCGCGCAAGCCCAGATCAAACGGCTGGAGGCTGATCTCAAGGAAATTCTGCCGACCATCGGCTATGATTTCGACCACTCCGAACCCAGCGACGCCAATGTCGTCTCGCTGCCCAAACCCGGCAAAGACAGTCGCGGCTAGCAGCAACGGCTCTCGAGGGTGTGCCAGGGGCGAAACTGGCGATAGCGCCGTTTGCCGCGCGGCACGATCCGCGAAAGATGCCCGGCCGACCTGCACAAAAGTGCCAAAACCACGCCAATGGCTCAAGCCCCGCTGATCAGCCAAAGCCAGGCGAGGTGCGCCATGTCAAATCGCCCTAGCCCTTCACCGCGCTGCCCCACAGCGCGAACTGGCCGTCCCTCTGCACCCGTACCGCGCCAAACCCCGCCGTCGTCAGATGCGTGGCCAGCGTCCCTGCGGTAAACCCGGTGCGATGCCCCATGAACGCGTTGCCCTGCGCCAGTGCCGGACGAAAGCCATACAGCATGTCCAGGGGGGCGATCGGCCCCATCGCCGACAGATAGGCCGCATCCTCCAGCTTACCCTCCGCCACCAGTGCTGCAACCTGCTGCAAATCCGGCATCGTCACCAACACAAAGCCGCCCGGCGCCAGCACCCGGTGAAACTCTGCCAGGGCCAGTGGCACCTCATGCGAGGCGAGGTGTTCCAGATTATGGGCCGACCACACCGCATCGACCGACCCGGTAGCGACCATGGGCATCTCGGTGATGCTCGCCTCAATATCCGGGGCAACACCCGGGTCGATGTCCAGCCGCAATTCGCGCCACGCCCCCGCCGGAAAGAACGCGCCCGGAAGTTTCGCCGGGTCCGCAGCCCCGCAGCCGACATGCAGCACCACGCGCGGCGGGGCCAACACCGCCTGTGCGGCATCAAGTGTCAGATCGGTCGCAATCGTCATGGTTCACTCCTTCAGGGTTCGCGCAGGCTTTCATTCAAGCCGCGCAGCATGGGGTCCAGAAAATAATCAAGCACAGACCGCGTTCCGGTCCTTATCTCCGCCGTCAAGGTCATGCCGGGCAGCAGCGCCGCCCCCGGCGGCAGGTCGGCCAAGGTGCCGCTTAACGTCACCCGGCCAGAGTGCAGCGCCTGGGTGCCGCCGTCTGGGGTGAACGAGGCATGGCTGACCTCATCCAGCCGCCCGGTCAAAACACCGTGCTGCCGCCAGGCGAAAGCGTCGATCTTCAGCGATACCGCATCCCCTGCCGCAATCCCGCCAAGCTCGGACGACCGGATGCCGATCTCGGCAATCAAGGGCGCATCCGTCGGCACCAGCACGACCACCGGCGTGCCTTCGGCCATCACCGAGCCTGCTCCACCCGGGGCGACCGCCAGCACCACCCCCGGTCCCGGCGCGCGCAAATCCGACAGCGCAGCCAAGCGGTCCGCCTTGGTCAGTTGCGCGTCCAGTTGCGCCAGACGCGGGCGCAGGCCGGCCAGCGCCTCGGTGATCTGGCGGCGCTGGTCGCTGTCAAACGCCCGCAACACCGCCGACGCCTGCGCCTGCCGATCATTCAGGTCAGCCAGCCGCGCCCGATGCAGCGCCAAGGCGGTTTCCGCATCGATCCGCGCCAGTTGCGCCTCCAGCGCCGCCAGATGAGAGCCCGACTGCTTTGCCGCAAGCTGATCGCGCATTGCTTCGATCTGTTGCGCAATCGCCAGCCGGTCCGTCAGACCCTGCCCGGCATCAACTTCGGCCTGCAAGGCACTGGCGAGGCTGTCTTTCTGCGCTGCCAGCTGTTGCCGCTGCGCCATGGCCAGACCCGCCCTTTGCCGCTGCACCGCAGCCTGCAGCGCCAGATCGGGGTCGCTTTCCGTCACCGCGACACCGTCCAGTTCCGCCTGCAACCGCGCCGCCTCTGCCGCCAGCGCGCGGCGTTGCAGGGCAAGGGTCGCGCGGTCGGCCTCGGGCAGCGTTCTGTCCAGCCGCGCCACCAATTGGCCAGCCGTAACCAGATCGCCGGGCTTGACCAGCAGATCGCGCAGCACCGCCCGCGCCATCGGTTGCAGCAATATCGGCGGGGTGGCTGCCGCCAGCCTACCAGTCGCGTTGATCACCACATCAACCCGCACCAGCCCGGCGACCAGCACCAGCGCCGCCACCATGGCGGCACCCAACGCCGGCCACAGCCGCAGGATCAATGGCGCGGGTTCGGCGACCAACCGGTCCAGATCGGGTTGATACGCCAGGGCCAGCGGGGGTGATCCGGGCCGTCACGCGACATGCTCCGTCTG
>JAYTQA010000521.1:0-6304 GCA_043746955.1 bacterium
CCCGCCCGCTACCCACCAGCCGCCGCTATCCGCGCAATCCCCTCGGCAATCCGCGCCACCGGGATCGAGCCATAGCCCAGCCGATAATGCGTCCGATCCTCCCGCTCGGGGTCAAAAAACGTCCGCCCCGGTTCAATCAACACCCCCGCATTGCGCAGCAGCACCGCCAGGCCTTCGGTATCGACCGGCGCTTGCATCCAGAAGCTGGAGCCGCCAAAGCCGCCCTGCCCGGCAACCGTCAGCCCATGGGCGACAATCGCCTCCTCCATCACCTGCCTGCGCCTGCGAAACGCGCTGCGCATCCGGTTGATCAACGTGTCGTAATGCCCAAGGCTCAGAAAATATGCCATCGTCCGCTGAATATGGCCCGGCGGATGCCGCAGGCTCATCAACCGCAGCGCCCGCGCCTCGCGAATAAACCCCGGCGGCCCAACCAGATAGCCGAGCCGCATCCCCGGAAACACCGATTTCGAAAACGAGCCGGCATAAACCACGCGGCCCTCGGCATCCAACGACTTCAGCGCCGGGGCAACCGGCTTCAGAAAACTCATCTCGAACTCATAATCATCCTCAACAATCACAAAGCCCTCGCGCCCCGCCGCCGCCAACAGAGCCTTACGCCGCTCGACCGGCATCGTCGCATTGGTCGGGCATTGGTGGCTGGCGGTGGTAAACACCACATCCACCCCCTTGGGGATCGCATCCGGCGGCAGCCCGTCCGCATCGACATCGACCGGCAGCACTTCGGTCCCCGAGGCCGCCAAAATCGCCCGAAGCCCCGGATAGCCCGGATTCTCGATCACCGCCCGAAGCCCCGGCCCAAGCAGACAGGCCGCTGCCAGCCACAACGCATTCTGCGCCCCCATGGTCAGCAAAACCTCGGCCTCCCGCGCCGCAATCCCGCGCTTGGGCAGGATCTGGCGCATGAGATGCTCGATCAGCAAGGGGTCGTCGCGCTCATAATAATCCGCTGTCATCGCCGCAAAATCGCGCCGCCCCAAGGCACGCACCGCACAGAGCCGCCAGTTCTGATGGTCAAACAGCGACGCATCCGCCTGGCCATAGATGAACGGATAGGGATAGCGCTCCCAATCGTCCGGCCGCTCGACCCCGCGCCGCCCGGAAAACTTGCCGATAATCCGGCCAAATTCCGCAGCCTCCGCCCGCACCGCCTGCGCGGGCAACTCGGACGCCAATGGCGCATTCTTCGACACGAAATAGCCCGACCGCCCCTGGGCTGCGAGATACTCCTGCGCCACCAGTTCCGCGTAAGCCAAGGTCACCGTCAACCGGCTGACCTGCAAATGGGCGGCCAAGCCGCGCGACGATGGCAGCTTTGACCCCGGCCTGAACCGCCCGGCCAGAACCCCTTCGGTCACCATCTGCCGGATCCGCTGCTGCAACGACCCGCGCTCGGCCCCCGGCAGTACAAACGCTTCGGGCGGTATCGCAGCCATCGGGTCCTCCATGTGCCGATTGGCCCCGCCACCCAACGCAAAGTCAAGGGGCGCAGCCTTTCAGCCGCGCCCCCCATTTTCTGTCGCTAAATATCCCGGGGTCCGGGGCAGCGCCCCGGCGCCCTCAACCCGCGCTCAGCCAAAAACCTTGGTCAACGCGCGGTCAATCGCCCCGGTGATCGCATCAATATCCTCCGCCGTCGCAATCAGCGCCGGGCTTAGACACAACGTGTTGTTCAACCCCGGAACTGACCGGTTGGTCATGCCGATAATCACCCCCAGCGCGTTGCATTCGGCGACCACTGCCGCAACTTTCTTCTCGTCCGCAGGTTCCTTGGTGACCCGGTCGGCGACCAGTTCCGCCCCGCAGAACAGGCCCTTGCCGCGCACATCACCGATCACCTTGTGCTTTTCCATCAAGGCACTGAGGTTCGCCATCACCCGCGCGCCCATCTTCAGCGTGTTGTCCAACAGGCCCTCAGCCTCGATGATCCGCATGTTTTCCAGCGCCGCCGCAGGCCCCGCCGTGCAGCCGCCAAAGGTCGAGATGTCGCGGAAATAACTTAACGGGTCGGCCGCATCATCCTTGAACATGGCGAAAATCGCTTCCGTCGTCACCGTGCAGGAAATCGCCGCATAGCCCGAGGCAACCCCCTTGGCCATCGTCACAAAGTCGGGCTTGATGCCGAAGTTCTGATAGCCGAACCACAGGCCGGTGCGGCCCACGCCACAGACAACCTCGTCAATATGCAGCAAAATCTGGTACTTGGCGCATATCTCCTGCACCCGTTCCCAATAGCCTTCCGGCGGCACAATTACGCCTCCGCCCGCCGTCACCGGCTCCAGCACCAAGGCCCCAACGGTATCCGGCCCCTCGCGCAGAATGACCTCTTCAATCGCATTGGCCGCCCGCTCGCCGTAGTTCTCGACATCCCACTGCTTACGGTATTCCAGGCAATGCGGCACCATCACGAAGCCGTCGGGGTAAGGCCCATACTGCATCGTCCGCTCCAACTGGCCCGAGGTCGCCAGTGTGCCAATCGTCGTGCCGTGATAATCCCGCTCGCGGTACAGGATCTTGTGCTTTTTCCCGCCATGGTGCCGGTGCGAGATCTGGCGGACCATCTTGTAAACCTTCTCATTCGCCTCCGACCCGGAGTTCGAATAATACACCCGGCTTAAGCCCGGCATCTTGGAGATCAGCTTTTCGGCGAACAAGGCTCCCGGCACCGAGCCTGCCGAGCCGGCGAAGTAGTTCATCTTGATCAACTGGTCGCTGACCACCTTGGCGATACTCTCCCGCCCGTAACCGACGTTGACCGTCCAGACCGCACCCGACACCGCGTCGATATATTCGCGGCCCGCGGCATCCCAGACCCGCAGGCCCTTGCCCTCGACAATCACCCGAGGGTCGACGGTTTCATACTGCTTGTGCTGGCTCAGATGGTGCCAGACATGCGCCTTGTCGGCGGCCACCACCGCGCTGATGTCATTGGTCATCGTGTTCATGTCGGTCTCCTGAAAGCCGCTCGGTCAAACGAATCAGGCCCGGCCACCGCCCGGCATCATCCGCCACATTCCTCCCATCTTCCGCCTTCCTCAAGCAAGTCGTTAGGTCCAGAGCATGCCGGGCGATAGCGCCAGCAGGCCCGCCCCTTCCGCAGCCCCTCTGCAATCGCCAGCAGCAATTTGGCAAAAGCGGCAATTGTGCTTGGCCGCAGGAACGGGCAAAACTCGGGCCAACCAAGCGTGCGGCGGCAAAGCGGGAACCGGTTTTCCGAGCCCGTCACACGACCGATGACAAGACGAGGTCAGGCCGGCGTTGCCACCCAACGCATCCGGACCCAACGGGGGACAAAATGGCCGCTACCTGGATCGCTGTCGATTGGGGCACCTCGAACCTGCGGGCTTGGGCGATGGGCGACGGCGCAATCCTCGCCCACGGCGAAAGCGACAAGGGCATGGGCAAACTTGCCCCCGACCAGTTTGAGGCGGCCCTCCTTGCCCTGATCACCCCCTGGCTCGGCCAAACCCGCACCCTTGTGCTCGCCTGCGGCATGGTCGGTGCCCGTCAAGGCTGGAGCGAGGCGAAATACCGCGCGGTTCCCTGCACCCCCACCGATCCCGCAGGCCTGACCGCCGTTGCCACCACTGACCCCCGCCTCGACGTCCGCATCGCCCCGGGCCTGGCCCAAGCCAAACCCGCCGACGTCATGCGCGGCGAGGAAACCCAACTGGCCGGAGCCTTGGCCCTGCACCCCGATTTCGACGGCGTCTTTTGCCTGCCGGGCACCCATTCCAAATGGGCGCAGGTCAGTGCGGGCGAAGTCATCTCGTTTCAAACCTACATGACCGGCGAACTTTTCGCCCTGCTGTCCACCCAATCGGTCCTGCGCCACTCCCTGACCACCGAAGGCTACGACGACGCCTCCTTTGACGAGGGCCTCAGCGAAGCCCTGTCCCGCCCCGAACGCATCGCCGCCCGGCTGTTTTCCCTCCGCGCCGAGGGTCTGCTGCACGGCCTGACCGCCCCCCAAGCCCGCTCGCGTCTTTCCGGCCTTCTGATCGGCATCGAACTGGCGGGCGCCAAACCTTACTGGCTCGGCCAACAGGTCAAGCTGATCGGCGCGGAAACCCTCGCCGCCTCCTACGCCCGCGCCCTTGGCCATCAAGGCGTCACATCCGACCGCCTGGATGCCACCGCCTGCACGCTCGCGGGCCTGTCCCGGCTCTATTCCCAACTGAAAGCGGCCTGATATGACCCAACGCCCGCCTGCAACCCGGCGCAACCTGATCGCCATCCTGCGCGGCCTGACGCCTGCCGAAGCCGTGCCGGTGGCGGCAACCCTGATCGCCGCCGGGATCACCCGCATCGAAGTGCCGCTAAACTCCCCCGACCCGCTGAATTCCATCGCCCAGATGGCCCGAGCCTGCGCGGACGAGGCCGAGATCGGCGCAGGCACCGTCCTGACCGTCCAAGCCGTGCAGGACGTGCACAACGCTGGCGGCAGCCTGATCGTCTCGCCCAACTGCGACCCGGAGGTGATCGCCGCGACCAAGGCCCGCGCGATGGCGTCATGGCCCGGTGTGATGACCCCGACCGAATGCTTTGCCGCCCTCAAAGCCGGGGCTGACGGGTTAAAAATCTTCCCGGCCAGCCTGATCGGCCCCGATGGGTTGAAAGCCATCCGCGCCGTCCTGCCCAAAGCCACCCAAGTCTACGCGGTCGGCGGCGCGGGGGCTGCAAACTTCGCCCAATGGTTCAACGCCGGCGCAGACGGCTTCGGCATCGGCACCGCCCTTTACACCCCCGGCCTCAGCGTCGCGGAAATCTCCTCCCGCGCGGCAGCCATCGTCGCGGCCTATGACGCCGCCCGGATCGGAGCCAAAGCATGACGCCCTCAACCATCCACGACCCGCGGATCTGCGACCTCGGCGAGGGTGCCTTCTGGCATCCCTTGCGCCGTCAGTTGTTCTGGTTCGACATTCTGGGTTGCAAGCTTTTGACCCTGAACGTCGATGAGCCGAAGGAATGGCGCTTCCCCGAAATGGTTTCTGCCGCCGCCTGGGTCGCCTATGATGTGCTGTTGATCGCGGGCGAACGCGACCTGTTCCTGTATCAGCTCGACACCGAAGAGATTCTGCCGCTGTGCGAACTGGAGGCTGACATCCCCACCAACCGCTCCAACGATGGCCGGGCCGACCGGCAGGGCGGGTTCTGGATCGGCACCATGGCCAAAGACCCCGCCAACCGCAAAGGCAAGGGCGCGATTTACCGGTTTTACAAGGGCGAACGGCGCAAGCTTTTCCCTGAAATCTCGATCCCCAACGCGATCTGCTTTGCCCCCGATGGCCAGACCGCCTATTTCGCCGACACCATGGCGCAGATTGTCTGGAAAGTGGCGCTGGATGCTGACGGTTGGCCCGCAGGCTCGCGCGAGGTGTTTCTGAACTTCCAGGGCACCGCGATTTACCCCGACGGTGCCACCATCGACGCCGAGGGCCGCTTCTGGAACGCCCAATGGGGCGCGTCGCGCATCGCCTGCTACTCCCCCGCCGGTGAGTACTTGTCCGAGGTCAAATTCGACGCCCCGCATACCTCTTGCCCGGCCTTCGGCGGTGACTTTCTCGATCTGCTGTTCTGCACCACCGCCCTGGAGGGCATGTCGCCCGCAGCCCGCGCCGCCAATCCTCACGCCGGCAAAACCTTCGTCGCCGAGGCCGCAGGCAAAGGCCTGCCCGAACCCCGGTTCCAGCCATGAACCCCGGGCTGGGCGACTGCTACCGCCCCGACCAACCCGACGAAACCGGGTCGGAGGCAGACGCCGCACGACCGATCCCGCACGGCCTGCGCGGCCGCCGCGCCGGTGCTGTGACCGACGTTTTCAACGACAACCCCCACCCCATCACCCATGACGGCCTCACCGTTCAAGCCCGCACCATGCACCGGAGCCGCCGATGAGCCTTGCCAGCCTTGCAACCCAAGCCGCCGGGGAACCCCCCGCCAGCCGCACCATGCACCGGAGCCGTCCATGACCCTCGCCCGCCTTGCAGCCCAAGCCGCCGGGGAATTCTCAGCCGCCCGCACCATGCACCGGAACCGCCGATGACCCTCGCCAGCCTTGCAGCCCTTGCCGCCGAGGAACTCCGCGCCGGGTGTGCCGCCGTTTCTGAAGCCGAACTGGACGGCCTTGCGACAGCCATCACCACCGCCCGCCGCATCGTGGCTTACGGTTGCGGGCGCGAAGGCCTGATGCTGCGGGCCCTCGCAATGCGCCTCTATCACTTGGGCTGCGATATCCAGATGCAGGGCGATATGGCCTGCCCGCCGGTCGGGCCGGGTGACC
>JAYTQA010000522.1:0-2375 GCA_043746955.1 bacterium
CAAGACCCAGAGCGCCGCGGGGCGAAAACCGTCAAGGCCGGGGCGGATCACCAGGAGCACCCCTGCGAAGCCGACGGCAATCGCGGTCCAGCGCCGCCAGCCGACTTTCTCACCCATGAACAGGGCAGCCCCCAGCGTCACCGCCAGCGGCATGGCTTGCAAGACAGCCGAAACCGTGGCGAGGGGCACGGCGGCAAGTGCGGTGATATAGGCGAAGGTGCCGACCATCTCGCCTGCGTTGCGGGCCATGACCCAGGGCGAAAAGGCGGCGCGGGTGAAGGTGGGGTAGCCTTTGGCGCGGGCGAGGGCGGCAAAGAACGCCCAGCCAAACAGGCCGGCGGTCAGCAGAATCTCCCCGGTCGGCAAGCCAAGGGCCGCGAATTTGAGGAACATATCCTCCACCGCGAACAGCGCCATCGAACTGGCCATCAGGCCAATGCCGCGCAGGTTTTCGGAGGCGGTCATCTGACGTAACCGGTGTTCGGCAGGATTTCACCTGTGAGCTGGCCGTTGGCGGAGAATTTGAGGAACCTGGCCTCCACCGCGAACCGCGCAATTGGTCTGGCCATCCGGCTGATGCCGTGCAGGTTTTCTGGCGCGGTCACCCGAAATAGGCGGCCAGCAGCGCAAACGGGGCCAGACCCAGCGGCGGCAAGATCAGGGGGACCGCAACGAACAGAGCCAGAAACAGTCCGGAGCCAAGGGCCAGCATTATTTGGGCACCGAGGGCTTGCGGGTGGGCACGCCCAGCAGTTCCAGCCGATGGCCGATCAGGCGGTAGCCCAGACGGGTGGCGATTTTCTCCTGCAGCGCCTCGATCTCGGGGTCGACGAATTCGATGACCTGACCGGAGTTCACGTCGATCAGATGGTCGTGATGGTCACGTTCGGCATCCTCATAGCGCGCGCGGCCATCGCCGAATTCGTGCCGCTCCAGCAACCCGGCCTCTTCGAACAGTTTGACGGTGCGGTAGACGGTTGCCAGCGAAATCCGCGGGTCCAGCTTGGCTGCGCGGGCGTGGAGTTCTTCGACATCGGGGTGATCCTCGGCCTCGCCGACCACCCGGGCCACGGTGCGGCGCTGGTCGGTCATGCGCAGGCCCTTGGCCTCGCACCGGGCGATCATGCGGGCGATGATGGAGGCGACGATGTCTGGCATGGCGACCCTTTCTTTGACGCGGCTTTAGTGGAAAGCGGGGCGTGTCGCTAGGGGGTATGGGTTGACCATGCGGGCCCCAAAGGAAAGGGTGGCCGCAAATAGGGGGCTGACGCATGCGCAAGGACAGGCTGGACGGGGTGGGGACCGCGGCGCTGCTGGCGGTGGCGGTAATTTTGGCTGCGAACCAGATCATCATCAAGCTGGCGAACCACGGCTTGCAGCCGGTGTTTTCCGCAGGCTTGCGCTCGGCTCTGGCGATTGTCTTTGTGGGCTTTTGGCTGTGGTATCGCGGGCTTTTGGGACGCATGCGCTGGGTCGATCTGGGGCCGGGCCTGCTGATCGGGGCGGTGTTTGCGGTCGAGTTTCTGGGCCTGTTTCTGGCGCTGGATCTGACCAGCGTCGGCCATTCGGCGTTGATCATGTATTCGATGCCGGTCTGGATGGGGATTGCCGCGCACTTTTTCTTGCCGGGGGAACGGGCCACGCCGATCAAGGCGCTTGGTCTTGCATTGGCCTTTGCGGGGACGGCTTGGGCGATATCGTCGCGCGGCGGGGCCAGTGCGGGGCAGGTCAGCTGGCTGGGCGATTTCTGTGCCTTGATCGGGGCTTGGGGCTGGGCGGCCACGGCGTTCATTGCGCGGTCGTCACGGTTAAGGGACGCCGGACCAGAGGCGCAGTTGTTCTGGATGGTGCTGGTGTCGGCGCCGATCCTGCTGGTCATCTCGCCCTTGTTCGGGCCGCTGATCCGGGAGGTGACCCCGATGGATTGGGTCTGGCTGGTGTTTCAGGCGGGGGTTGTGGTCGCGGGCGGCTTCATCAGCTGGCTGTGGCTGCTGTCGGTCTACCCGACCTCGACCGTCGCCTCGTTTTCGTTCCTGACGCCGATCCTTGCCATTCTGTTGGGCCATCTGGTGTTTGGTGAGTCGCTGTCTTTGACCCTGCTGGGGGCGGCGGTGCTGGTGTCGGTGGGAATTATCCTGATCAACCGTAGGGTGATATGAGCAGGCAGAATCAACGCTGCCTTGCGCGCGCCAGTTAAGACGCCACCTGAGCCTTTGCCGCCAAAGGGCCGTTCAGATTGGCAATTTGGCCAGGTGTTCACAGCGGTCGCAGGTTCATCCACATGGCTGTCCACAGGATCGGCCTTGCCTGCAATTGCGCCACACCTAGACAAGGAAGATGCGTCAAGCACAAAATCTAGGGTCTATGTGTAAAAA
>JAYTQA010000523.1:0-2373 GCA_043746955.1 bacterium
ATTTAAGCCTTCAAAGGACCGAAAAAAACTAATAGGAGCGCAACCTTGCACAATTTGTGTGCAGAGTGTTCTGATTTTGGTGCACGAGCCATGATGGGCTGCGGGTAACTGCATAAAATCGTTTGGAGCAATTTTGGTGCCTGGATTGAAGGGAGATTGTCAACAATCTTGGTATCAAATTGTTTTCAACCATCAAAAATCATGCGCACAATATTTTCACGTGTGGCACAGAGCTTGCAAGTATTCCTGGGAGTTTTTGACCATCCATCCCTTTCCAGGAAAATACCATGCTCTTGTTTCGTCGCTCATTGATTGCTGCCGCTGCGCTGCTTGGTCTGACGGTGTCGACTGTTTCGGCGCAAGCCGAAGAGGCCATCAAGATTGGGCTGGTCACCGCTCTCTCGGGGCAGTCCGCCAAGGCTGGGGAAGCGCTGACACACCGCCCGCCACCGAAATCGCCTCATCCAGCGGCCTCGGCCCCGCCAGCCGGACCGGCAGCGCCTTGACAGCCTGCACCGGTGCCAAATCGCGTCCAAACTCCATCACCAAAGCCACCTGAGCGGCAGATAAACCAAGCTTTCTCAATCGGTTGGCCAAAGTCTCCCCCGCCCGCATCGCAGCCAGCCGCTCTGCCACGACCGTCTGCGAAACATCCGGCATCAGGTCAATCAGCAACGCCGCCCCGTCCCGCAACTCCCGCGACACAGCATAGATCCCGCCACCCTCCAACCCCTTGGAGGATATGACAAATTCGCCTCGTTCGCGCCTGCCCCCCACACAAAGCGCCACGCCCTTCACCGCCGAGCCAAAGAACTTGGCCATGTGCGCCGACCACTCAACGAAAAACCCCATATTGGCGGGCTTGAACCCCTGAACCTCAACACCTTTTTCAACCAACCAAGGCACCCACGCCGCATCCGACCCCAGCCGAGCCCAACTGGCCCCACCCAGCGCCAGAACCGTGACATCCGGCCTTGAAACCTCAACGAAATCAGGGGTTTGAAAGGCGAACCCGCCGTCGCATCCGTCCTCGAACCCCATCCATTTCCATCCAAGCCGCAACTCCACGCCCAGTCCGCCCAGCCGTCGCAACCAGGCGCGCAGCAAGGGCGACGCTTTCATGACGTCAGGAAACACCCGGCCAGAGGACCCGGTAAAAACCGGTTGCCCCAGATCCCTGCACCACGCCATAACCTGCTGCGGGCCGACTTCCGCCAGCATGGGAGCCAACTCCGGTCGGATATAAGTCTCTAGAAACGCTGGAAAATCCTGATCCTTGGTGATGTTGAGCCCGCTCTTGCCGGCCATCAGGAACTTGCGCGCCGGTGACGGTTTGCCCTCGCAAATCACAACTTTGCGCCCGGCCTTGGCCAGTTCCTCCGCCGCCATCAACCCAGCGGGACCCGCCCCGATCACCAAAGCCTCAACCACGCCAAACCGCCCTTTGCCAGATGCGGACAGCGCATCTTCAACCCATTGTTCTTGAACGGATTCCAAATGTCAAATCGCGTCGTCAAGGCGCTGAACCCTCAGGCCCGCCCAGCGGTCGGCGACAACGCAACCGGGTCGATTCCCATGCTCAGCAGGGCCTTGCTCCATTTGCGCGGGTCTTCCTGACCAAAGATCACCGCGTCCGAAGCTTCCCCCGTCAGCCAGTCATTGCGGCCGATCTCGGTCTCCAACTGGCCTGGTCCCCAGCCGGAATATCCAAGCGCCAGAAGGGCTTGGCGTGGACCAGTCCCCTTGGCCAGCGCCTCCAGAACGTCCAGCGTGCCCGTCATGCCATAGGTGCCGACCACCGTCGTGGTCGCCTGCCCGCCCCAATAGTCGGGTGAGTGCAGCACAAAGCCGCGCCCACGTTCAACCGGGCCGCCGAAATGCACCCGGATGTCACGCCCGCCCCCGCCGCGCTGGATTTTCAACTGGGTCAGAAGATCTGAAAAACTCAAGTGCGTCAAAGGCTTGTTGATGATGAGCCCCATCGCACCCTCGGGCGTCTGGGCGCATATCAGGATGACGGCGCGCTGAAACCGCGTGTCGCCCATGGCGGGCATAGCCACGATCAATTTGCCGGTCAGATCCATGGAATCATCCCCTTTCGCTCAAGATGGAGCGAAGTCCCGCGTTGCTCAAGTCCTTCGAGCGCCGATCACAATGCCTTCGCTGCAAAGTGATGAACGGGGGGTTTCCGAAGTGCCGCGTTTTGCCTAAGGTCGGAAGATGATAAAGTCGATGATCCTTGCCCTTCTGGTTGCCTCGCCTGCTTTCGCGCAAAGCCAGGAGGATGTCGTTCAAGGCGATCTCTTGTCCGGCTGGCGCATGGCCAACGGGCACTACATGGCCGCCGTTGACCTGCATCTGGCGCCGGATTGG
>JAYTQA010000524.1:0-6282 GCA_043746955.1 bacterium
CCGCCAGACCGCACCGGCGATGCCACACCCGCCGCTGCAGTCCGCCAAGCAGAACTGGCGCAACCGCGACGGTCAGAACCGGCTGCCCGAGATCATCGAAGGAATTGAGTTCCGCGCCGGAGCAAAGCCCGAAACCAAAGCCGCCGGATCAGACCGTCCCCAACTTTCGGGCATAGCTGCCAGCACTAGGTGTTCAGTCCCGGCATTTGATCGAAACATCATCATGCGCTGGATTCTCAGGGATCGCGCGATGGACTCGGAAAACCGGATTGCACTTTTCCGCATCACGCTCTAGCCAGCCACCCCGCTTTGGGCTAGTCTGATCCTTGATCCGGGACCAACCCGGACGTATCGGCAGTCAGGCAAGCAGGCGATCCATGACAGAAATGGTTTACGGCTCGATGCCGTCACGGGCGCGCGAGCCGGTTCTTCCGCGTTGGTGGCGCACCATCGACAAATGGACGCTGACCGCAATTCTGGCCCTGATGGGCATCGGGATGCTTCTGGGTCTTGCCGCCTCGGTCCCCTTGGCCTCCCGCAACGGCCTGCCCCCGTTCTACTATGTCCAGCGCGAGGCCGCCTTCGGCATCGTCGCCCTGTTCACCATGCTGGGCTTTTCTATGCTGTCGCCCCATGCCATCCGCCGGATCGGCGTCATTGGCTTTGCCGCAGCCTTCCTGGCCCTGATAGCACTTCCGGTCCTTGGCACCGATTTCGGCAAAGGCGCTGTCCGCTGGTATTCCTTGGGCTTTGTCTCGTTCCAACCGTCCGAATTCCTCAAACCCGGCTTCATGATCGTCGCGGCCTGGCTGATGGCTGCGTCAGGCGAGCTCAACGGCCCGCCCGGCAAGCTGATCTCCTTCGGTCTCCTCCTCGTCATCGTGGGCTTTCTTGCCACCCAGCCAGACTTCGGCCAGACCATGCTCTGCGTGTTCGGCTGGGGTGTCATCTATTTCGTCGCAGGCGCGCGGATGACGCTGATTGCCGCCGTCCTTGGCCTGCTGGCGTTTGGCGGCAACTTCGCCTATCACCATTCCCAGCACTTCGCCCGCCGGATCGACGGCTATCTGAATGCCGATGTCGATCCGCGCAGCCAGATCGGTTATGCCACCAACGCCATCCAGGAGGGCGGCTTTTTTGGTGTCGGCGTTGGCAATGGGCAGGTGAAATGGACCCTGCCCGACGCCCATACCGACTTCATCATCGCGGTCGCTGCCGAGGAATACGGCCTGATCCTCGTCCTCGTCATCATCGGGCTCTACTGCACCATCGTCATGCGCAGCCTCTTGCGATTGCAACGGGAGCGCGACCCTTTCGTCCGCCTCGCAGGCTCTGGTCTCGCCTGCATTTTCGGCGTGCAAGCGATGATCAACATCGGGGTCGCGGTCCGGCTGTTGCCCGCCAAGGGCATGACCTTGCCGTTCGTCAGCTACGGCGGCTCCTCGGTCATCGCCGCAGGCATCACGGTGGGGATGCTGCTCGCCCTGACCCGCACCCGGCCCCAGGGCGAAATCAGCGACCTTTTCACGCGGGCGCGTTAAGATGGCCCCGGTGCCGAACCACGCGCCGGTTCTCCTGATCGCCGCAGGGGGCACCGGCGGCCACATGTTCCCCGCCCAAGCGCTGGCAGAGGCGATGGTCGCCAAAGGCTGGCGCGTGCGCCTTTCGACCGACGCAAGGGGGGCGCGCTATGCCGATGGCTTCCCGCCGGAGGTCGAACGCATCGTCCTCGCCTCGGCCACCTTCGCGCGCGGCGGCATCATATCCGGCGTGATGGTGCCGTTCCGCATCGCGGCTGGCATCCTCACAGCACTTTGGCAGTTCAGCCGCGACCGACCCACCGTCGTGGTAGGCTTCGGTGGCTATCCCACCATCCCCGCCCTCAGCGCCGCCTGGGCGTTCCATGTCCCGCGCATGATCCACGAACAAAATGGTGTGCTGGGTCGGGTCAATCAGCTTTTCGCCCGCCGGGTGACCAAAGTCGCCTGCGGCACCTGGCCGACCCAATTGCCCGAAGGTGTGACCGGCGAACCGACCGGCAACCCGGTCCGCCAAGCGATCCTCGACCGTGCGGCAGCACCTTATATCCCGCCGGGCGATTACCCGATGAGCCTGGTCATCATCGGCGGCTCCCAAGGCGCGCGCGTCCTGTCCGATGTGGTTCCCGCAGCACTTTCTGCCCTGCCCGATCCGCTCAAAGCCCTCCTGCGCATCGCCCATCAAGCCCGCGCCGAGGATCACGCCCGCGTGGTGGCCGCCTACACCGCAGGTGCTCTGGACGCCGATGTGCAGCCGTTCTTCACCGACATCCCCCGCCGGCTGAGCGAAGCGCAACTGGTCATCTCCCGCGCCGGCGCCTCCTCGATCGCCGACATCTCGGTGATCGGCCGCCCGTCGATCCTGATCCCCTATGCCGCAGCAACCGGCGATCATCAAACCGCCAACGCCCGTGGCCTGACCGAGGCGCATGCCGCCATCACCCTGCCCGAAGCCAGCCTCGATGCAGCAACCCTCACCGCCGAAATTGCCGCCATCCTCACTGCCCCCGAACGCGCCGAACACATGGCCGCCGCTGCCTTGGCCCAAGGCCGCCCCGACGCCACCATCCGCCTCGCCTCGCTGGTCGAAGCGCTGGCTCAGACCAACCGATGACGAACCCTGCCCACCCGATCCTGCTGTGCGCCCGATCGCAAACCGGACCGGAAAGCCGGGTCAACCGTTGCCCATTTCCTCACACCGGAAGCCCGAAATGAATGCGACCAAACTGCCCATGGAGCTTGGCCCGATCCATTTTGTCGGCATCGGCGGCATCGGCATGTCTGGCATCGCCGAGGTGCTGATCACGCTCGGCTACACCGTCCAAGGCTCCGACGCGCGCGCCTCCAAAATCACCGACCGGCTGGTCACCCTTGGGGCCAGCTTCTTTGAAGGCCAGTCAGCCGCCAACCTCGGGTCAGCCGCGGTGGTCGTGATCTCTTCTGCGATCAAAAAGGGCAACCCGGAGCTGGAGGAAGCCCGCCGCCGCCAACTCCCGGTCGTGCGCCGCGCCGAGATGCTGGCCGAACTCATGCGCCTCAAATCCAACATCGCGGTGGCCGGCACCCACGGCAAAACCACCACCACCACCATGGTCGCGACCCTGTTGGACAAGGGCGGCTTTGATCCCACCGTGATCAACGGCGGCGTGATCCACGCCTATGGCTCCAACGCGCGCGCCGGGGCAGGCGAGTGGATGGTCGTGGAAGCCGACGAAAGCGACGGGAGCTTCAACCGCCTGCCCGCCACCATCGCCATCGTCACCAACATCGACCCCGAGCATATGGAACACTGGGGCACGTTCGAGGCTTTGCGCAAAGGCTTCTTCGATTTCGTGTCCAACGTGCCGTTCTATGGCCTTGCGGTCTGCTGCACCGACCACCCCGAAGTGCAGGCTTTGGTCGGTCGCGTCACCGACCGCCGCATCGTTACCTTCGGCTTCAACGCCCAAGCCGATGTCCGCGCGGTGAACCTGCGGCATGAGGCGGGCCGCACCACCTTCGACGTCCTGTTGCAGAACGAGCCCGGCCATCCCAGTGTTGACAATTGCACCCTGCCGATGCCCGGCGATCACAACGTCTCGAACGCGCTCGCAGCCATCGCCGTCGCCCGCCACCTTGGCATGAAGCGCGCCGAAATCCGCGAGGCTCTGGCCGGTTTCGCCGGGGTAAACCGGCGTTTTACCAAAGTGGCCGAGGTGAACGGTGTCACCATCATCGACGACTACGGCCACCACCCGGTTGAAATCGCAGCCGTCCTGAAGGCCGCCCGCCAAGCCATCGCGACCGTTCCCGGTGGCCGGGTCATCGCCATCCACCAACCCCACCGCTTCTCGCGCCTGCATGCCCTGTTCGAAGATTTCTGCACCTGTTTCAACGAGGCGGACGTGGCAGCCATCGCCGATGTCTATGCCGCAGGCGAAGACCCGATCCCCGGTGCCTCGCGCGATGACCTTGTCGCCGGCCTGATCGCCCACGGCCACCGCCACGCCCGCGCATTGATAGATGAAGCCGACCTGACCCGACTGGTGCGCGAACAGGCGAGGCCCGGAGATATCGTGGTCTGCCTTGGCGCAGGCAGCATCTCGGCCTGGGCCAATGCGCTGCCCGCCAAACTGGGGTAATTCCGGGTCCTGACCCTAATTCGCATGCGTCCGACACCACCACGGGTTGTCAACAGGTTCGGGGGGGCGCAGCTCTAGATATTGGTTCAACTATGAGCCGTTGAATAATAATGACAAGATAGATCAGGAAACTACACCTCAGAAGACTTGGAAAGGCGCGAGAAGGCCATGCAGGAAACTAAGCAAGAACCCCCGCTACAGATGTTCGATCAGGGTAAATACCATACGGCAGTTAATCGTTTCGGCGTCTATGCTGTCGATATCTCGACGAAGCACCGTCCGGCAACTCAAATGATTCTGCGAGGTCAAGTCCATGAGCCATTGACAGTGGAATTCATCGTCAATCGCTGCGGATCGGGTGACGTTGTACAAGCTGGGGTATTTTTCGGCGACTTCTTGCCGCCTTTGGCTGCTGGTATGCCGAAGAGCAGCCTCATTTGGGCGTTTGAGCCCAATCCTCGCAGCTACTTTCTGGCGGGGCGCACCGTTGCCTTGAATGGTTTGGAGAATGTCCGCCTTCACAATGCTGCTCTGTCTGACGAGGCTGGCGAGTTTGATTTGATGATCGAAGACGAAGCTGGCAAGCCGCTCGGCGGATTGTCGCATTTGGCGGGATCAGGAAAAATCACCGGTGGATTTTCTGGCAAGAGCGTCAAGATCGCAGTTGTAAAGCTGGATGATGCGGTTCCTGAGGACCGGGTTGTATCGATTATACAGCTCGACGTAGAGGGACACGAGTTGCAGGCGCTGTCGGGGGCCCGACGGATCATTGGGAAGAACCAGCCGATCTTGATCTTGGAAAGCGTGGAAGATCCAGCCGATCTTGCAGCGATCTTTCCTGGCTTGGGTTATCTGCCGGTCGGGACCTTGCATGGACGCAACACTGTTTTCCTGCCTGAGTCCCGCTTTAGGTAGGCGCCAGATTAATTGATCGTCTGGTAACCTCACCCGGGCATTCACAAACCTTCCGCCAAGATCCAAACCCCGAATTTTCACAGAAAATTCGACCTCCTCGCCGACTGCCGCGAAAATGCCGTAAGGCTTCCGCGCTGTGGCCCGTTTTGTCTTGCCCGATGGCAAGAGGCGCGGGTGGGTCCGGTCGGGCAGTTGGCCCTTGCGGCCTCTCAACCAACCCGCGCGCCGGAGACCCCCATGACCCCCCTCATCCTCGGTGCCCTCTGGGTGGTAGCAGCCTCCATCACCGCCATGCTCCCGATGCGCGCCCAGATGATCCCCGGCCTGAGCCTCCTGCTCGCGGCCCCGCTGCTCCTGATCTGGATTGACCGCACCCAAGGCGTCTTCTGGACCGCCGCAGGCACCTTCGCCCTCCTCTCGATGTTCCGCAGGCCCCTGACCTACTTCGCCCGCAAAGCCCTGAGGCTGCCGCTCCCCGACCTGCCCGCCGAATTGGGACGCGAACTGCTCCCCGAACTGCAAAACAAGCTGCAATCCCGCCCGCACACCCCCAATCCCACGGCCTGAACCATGCTCCCCCTGACCCTCGGCTTCGTCTGGCTGATCACCGCCAACCTGATAGCCATCCTGCCGACCCGCGACCACCACTGGCGCGCCGCCTACGCTCTGATCAGCGCGGGCCTCCCCCTCCTGCTCTGGATCACCCTCACCCACGGAGCCCTGGTAGCCACAGCCTACCTCGCAGCCTCCGCCAGCATCCTGCGCTGGCCGCTCTATTTCGCATGGCGGTGGGTGCGGGGCGTGGTGGGGCGCTAGTTCCCCTTGCCTGACCGCCCAAGCCCGGCAATACATGGCCGATGGACGCCAAAGCCATTATCGACCCCAAAACGCTGGAACGTTGGCTCAAGGCCCGGCCAGGTGTTCGGCGCCGCGCTGACGCAATAGCCATCGCCCAACGCGCCGCCGCCCGCGTGTTTCCGGTCTGGGCCGCCGCCATGCCGCAGGACTGGGCGCGCAGAAGTGATTTGACAGCCCTGCCAGTTTTGCGTCCATTGTTGACCTCTGGGGTTGCCCGCGAATATCCAACCCCAGAGGTCATCGACGCCTTCTCCGCCGCCGCCGCCTTCTCCGCCGCCGACGCCGCCGCCGCCGCCGACGCCGCCGCCAACGCCGCCGCCAAATGGATGCCGTCTTCCGCGTTTTTTGAT
>JAYTQA010000525.1:0-2365 GCA_043746955.1 bacterium
GGGGGGGCGCTGGGGGGCTTCGGGCGCTGAGGCTCCGGGCGCTGGGGGGCGGTCCGATCTGTCTGATTGTGGTATCAAGAATGTGGCCAAGGGTGTGTAATGTCGGTTTCTGAGAGCAAGGCGCAAAGCGGCGGCCAAACCGGATGGGCGGCCCGTGCGGTGAATCCCGCGGGCCTGATGTGGTTCGGCCTTCTCATCCTCAGCGCCCTGCCGATCTACTGGATCGGCCTGAAGTCGCTTGGCGCGGCCTGGATCACCCCTGAATACAGCCATGGCCCGCTGATCCCGCTGATCTCGCTGTATCTGTTCCTGCGCGAACTTCGCCGCACCCCCCCTGCCCCGGCGGGCACCCCGGCGAACCGCTGGCCAGGGCTTGCGATGCTGCTGGCAGCCCTGGTGTTCGGCATCTTCGGCAACCTTGTCCGCATCCCCGATGTGGTGACCTATGCGCTGATCGTCTGGGTCGGCGGCGTCATGCTGACCGGCTTTGGCTCGGCTCAGGGCCGCAACCATTTCCTGCCCGTCGTGCATCTGGTGTTCATGCTGCCCTTGCCGCAGTTCATCTACTGGCAACTGTCGGTGTTCCTGCAGGGCGTCTCCTCGGAACTCGGCGTTGCGATGCTGCAAATGGTCAATGTGCCGGTGTTCCTCGAAGGCAACATCATCGACCTTGGCGTCTACAAGCTGCAGGTGGCCGAGGCCTGTTCCGGCCTGCGCTACCTGTTCCCGATCCTGTCGTTTTCCTACCTGTTTTCAATCCTTTACCGCGGCCCGTTCTGGCACAAGCTGGTGCTTTTGCTGTCCGCCGCGCCGCTGACCGTGCTGATGAACTCGGTCCGGATCGGGGTAATCGGCTGGCTGGTCAACGCCTACGGCATCGAACAGGCCGAGGGTTTCCTGCACTTCTTCGAAGGCTGGGTGGTGTTTCTCGCCTGCGTCGGCATCCTGTTTCTGATGGCGATCGGCCTGCAGCGCCTGGCCCCGAACCCCAAGCCCTTGTCCGAGACCATCGACCTCGATTTCCAAGGCTTCGGCGGCCAGTTGTCGCGCATTCTGACCATCGCCCCCTCGCGCGGGCTGATCACCGGCGCGCTGATGTCGCTGGCGGTGGCCGCCGCCTTCCTCTTGGCCCCGGTCAGCGCGCCGGTGGTGCCCGAGCGGGATCCGTTCTCGCTGTTCCCGCGTCAGCTGGAAGGCTGGTCGGGCAGCGCCGAAAGCCTGACACCGGATGTCGAAAAGGTGCTGGGCGCCGACGATTACGTCAACATGACCTTCTTCGCGGCGAATGAGGCCGAGGCGGTGAATTTCTTCGTCGCCTTCTACAACAAGCAGACCGAAGGCTCCGGCATCCACTCGCCCGAGGTCTGCCTGCCCACCGGCGGCTGGGAGGTTTCGGGGATCACCAAGGCTCAGGTCGACATGTCGAGCACGCCCTACGGCGTCTTCAACGTGAACCGCGCGGTGATCCAGAACGGCATGGTCAAGCAACTGGTCTATTACTGGTTCGAACAGCGCGGGCGGCGGATGACCAATGACTACATGGTCAAGGCGAGTGTCGTCTGGGACAGCCTGACCCGTGGCCGCTCGGACGGGGCCCTGGTGCGGTTCGTGACGCCGATTCTGGACGGCGAGACCGAGGCCGACGCCGACGCCCGCATCCAGCGGCTGATGAAGCTGGCGCTGGTCCCCCTGCCCCGGTTCCTGCCGGAATAGAGCCTGCTGGACAGCGGCGGCGCGGCGCGGAAGGATCGGCCCATGCTTGACGCGCCCACCCCTGCCCCGCCAGATGACCGCCTGCTGCGTCTGCCGGACCCCCTGGTTCTGGCGCTGATCGCCCTCTACTGCACCGTCGAGGTGATCCTGCAAGGTGCCGACCGCCACCTTTGGGGGTCCGTCCTCTGGCGCCCCCTCGCCTATCAATACGGCGGCTTCTGGGCCGGCCTGATGCGCGGCGGCTGGCTGGCGAACTATCCCGGCCAGACGGCGGTGATGTTCTTCACCCACAGCGTCCTGCACGCCGGCCTGTCGCACCTTCTGGGCAATATGGCCGCCCTTGTCGCCCTCGCCAACCTGATCGGAGGCCGCCTGCCCCGGACGGAGTTTCTGGCGCTCTGGATCGCCTCGGCCTTGGCCGGAGCCCTCGCCTTCGCCCTTCTCGGTCCGGTGTCCCAGCCCATGGTCGGCACCTCCGGCGCGCTGTTCGGCCTTGCGGGCCTTTTGGTGGCCTGGGAGGTGCGCAGCGGCCGCGCAGCGGGTCTCAGCCTGCCCCGCGTCATGCTTTCGCTGCTGATCTGGGTGCTGGGGCTGGCGCTTTTGAACCTCGCCTGCTGGTGGCTGCAAAACGGCGTTCTGGCTTGGCAAGCGC
>JAYTQA010000526.1:0-6266 GCA_043746955.1 bacterium
GGCGGCGGCGGTGTCGTGGTCCTGGAAGAACTGACCCACGCTCTCGCGCGCGGTGCCAAGATCTACGGCGAGGTCACCGGCTACGGTGCCACCTCTGACGGCTACGACATGGTCGCTCCCTCCGGCGAAGGTGGCGAGCGTGCGATGCGCCTCGCCCTGTCGACCCTGCCAGAAGGCCGCCACGTCGATTACATCAATGCCCACGGCACTTCGACCGTGGTCGGCGATGTGACCGAGGTCGACGCGGTCCGCCGCATCTTTGGCCGGGGTCACACGCCGCCGATCGCCTCGACCAAGTCGCTGACCGGCCATTCGCTTGGGGCCACCGGCGTGCACGAGGCAATCTATTCCCTGATCATGCTGACCAAAGGCTTCATCGCCGCCTCCGCCAATGTCACGACACTCGACCCCGCCTTGGACCCCGCCGAGATTGTGACCACCCTGCGCGACGGCGTCACACTTGACACGGTTCTGTCCAACAGCTTCGGCTTCGGCGGCACCAACGCGACTTTGGTGATGAGCAAATATCTGGGCTGAGGAATCGGGCTAAGCCATTGGGTCCGACCGGAACACCGGCGACCAACAGGGAGGGACAGGATGCCAGAACTGATGCGGGGCAAACGCGGCCTGATCATGGGGGTTGCCAACGAACGCTCGATCGCCTGGGGCATCGCCCGGGCTTTGGCGGCTGAGGGCGCCGAACTGGCGTTCTCCTACCAGGGCGACGCCTTTGGCAAACGGGTCGAACCGCTCGCCGCCTCGGTCGGCTCCAACTTCCTGGTCGATGTCGATGTGACCCGTGACGACAGCCTCAACACCTGCTTTGCCGCGCTCAAGGACCGCTGGGGCAGCTTGGATTTTCTGGTCCATGCCGTTGCCTTTTCCGACAAGAACGAACTCACCGGCCGTTTCATCAATACCTCGCGCGGCAACTTCAGCCACACGATGGCGATCTCCTGCTTTTCCTTCATCGACGTCGCCCGCCGCGCGGCGGAGTTAATGCCCGATGGCGGCTGCCTGCTCACCCTGACTTACGCCGGGTCCAACCGCGTGACGCCCAATTACAACGTGATGGGGGTCGCCAAAGCGGCGCTGGAATCCGCCACCCGCTACCTTGCCAACGACCTTGGGCCCCAGAAAATCCGGGTCAACGCCATCTCGCCTGGCCCGATGAAAACCCTCGCCGGAGCGGCCATCGGCGGCGCCCGCGCGACCTTCCGCCACACCGAGGCGAACGCACCCTTACGCCAAAACGCCACGCTGGAAGCGATTGGCGGCACCGCTGTCTGGCTGTGCTCGGACTATGGCAACTGCACGTCAGGCGAGGTCGTCCACGTCGATTGCGGCTATCACGTGCTGGGCATGCCGCAGCAAGACAACCTTTGACCCGCGCTTCCCCCTTGCCAAACCATCCCGGCCATGCGAATACTTACGCAATCAGCTAACCATCCAAAAGGCCGCGCCATGCCGCAGATGATCTTCGTCAACATCCCCGTCACCGATGTCGCCCGCAGCCGCAAATTTTTTGAGGCGCTCGGCTACAAGATCAACGAGCAGTTCTCTGACCCGACCGCCGCATGCGTGGTCGTGTCCGATGCCATCTACTTCATGATCCTGAACCACGAAAAATTCGCCTCCTTCGCCACCAAACCCCTCGCCGACCCGGCCAAGACCACTTCCGTCATGGTCGCGCTGTCCCAAGACAGCCGCGCTGCGGTGGATGCCATGACCGAGGCCGCCCTGAAGGCCGGTGGTACCGAGCCCAAACCCGCGCAAGACATGGGCTTCATGTACAACCGCACCTTCCACGACCCCGATGGCAACGTGTTCGAACCGATGTGGATGGACCCGGGCGCGGTGCAGGGCTGATACTTGGCTGCTCTTCCGACGCTATAAAACGCACCCCGCGGTGGCACGACGGGTTTCCGCACCAGATCGGTTTTCGGTCATTTCGGATCAGTCACTCGCCCAGCCACACCGGTCACCTTGTTCGGCAGGATTCATCGTAAAAGGAAATCTGAAATGGATGCGACCCCAAAAACCGATGGCTGGAAAACGGCGGCGCTGCTTTTGGCGCGGTTGGTCATCGCCGCGCTTTTCGCGCTTGGCATGGTTTTCAAATTTATGGATATGAATGCCACAGCGGGCTACATCGCCATGGCAGGTTTTCCACTTTCAACTCCGCTGGCATGGCTGGCCGCGATTTTCGAATTGACGCTGGTGTTGGCCTTCCTGACCGGCGCTTTCTTCCGTGAGGCCGCCCTGCTTGGCGCGGCCTATGTGGTTTTTCTGGGGTTCGCCTTTCACGGGCCAAGCCATTGGACCGATAACGAAGGGCTGAATTTTGGTGCCTTCATCAGCCACTTCCCCTTTGCGGCCGGCCTGTTGTTTGCGGCGGTACATGGTCCGGGCCGTGTGCTGGCCCTGAAGCTTGGCTTTTTGGAACAAGATTGACGGATGACACGGTTGGCCGCATCGGGCCAACAAGTTAACGAAATCTGAAGATTTTCAGGAAAATCGTGTAAAATCAATGGGTAACCAAAGATTTCACGCCAGAAATGCGGGAAAGCCTGGAGCGGGCGGCGGGAATCGAACCCGCGTCTTTAGCTTGGAAGGCTAAGGTCTTACCATTACACAACGCCCGCGCTGTCCTAGTTCTAGCACCCGGCGCGGGCAGGCTCAACCCGCTCTCCGCCCGGCCTCCGTGCGAAATCGCAGCGCCCACCCGTCGTTGACGGCATCGGCCATTTTGCGCACCCGCGATTGCATCGGCTTTGCCGCCACAAGGCCAAGATCGGCCAGCACACCCTGCGCCACAGCCACCGGGTCCGCCGAAAGGTCTTCGTAGCTGACCCGCAACGGCGAAATTCCATTGGCTGCGAACCAGATGTCCCAGCCGGCATTGTCAGCCTCGGCCGCGCGCAGATAGCCCTCGATCCGCCCGAAATCATAAGTGGGCTCGGGCGGATGCTTGCCCGCTTCAATCCCCAGATGCCAGATGCCGCTCATCTCGGCCCGGTGCCGGGAGACCGCCTGCGCCACCAGATCGTGGCGGCTCAGGTGGATGAACCGCAAAGGCCCAAAGCATCGTGCCAGCAGCGCCGCCTGTTCCCCCACCGCCGCACCAGCCAGGTCCGCCACCAGTTCGCCCAACGTGTTCCACATCAGCCGCAGCCCGAAGACGCCATTGCTACCGGTTCCCGCAGCCAGCGCCGCCACCAGATACCGGTCCCAGTCAAACCCGCCATCGCCCCGCAAAATCGCCCAATCCCGCGCCCAATCCGCCCGGTCCTGCCGCCGAAACCACGACTCCGGATGCCCGGCCACGCCAGAGGATCGCAGCAAACTGCAGAGCAAAGTGCTGCCACTGCGCGGTGTGGCGCAAAGGATATAGCCGGTCATCGCCCGACCCTAGCAAACCGCCTACCTTTTTCAGACCTCGCGCCGGAAATCCCCATGTTATACTGCCCGAAAACCGGAGGTGCCCGATGACCCTGCAGATCCTCTCCCAACTCTTGCGCCGGGTCGAAAACCTCGCCCGCGCCCGCGCTTTCTTCGCCAACCTCGGCATCGCCGAACTTTACAGCTTTCCCGGCCTCTGCTTCCTGAGCCTTGGCGCCACCCGCCTGATGCTCAAGCAGACCGGCCAGCGCGACGCGGCCGACATCCTCTATTTCCAAGTCGCCGAGATCCACGCCGCCCACGCCGACCTCACCGCCAAGGGCATAATCTTCCCCCAACCCCCGCAGATGATCCACCGCCACCCCGATGGCCGCGAAGAATGGATGGCCTTCTTCAAAGATGACGAAGGCCGCGACATGGCACTTCATGCGCTTCAAGAGCCGGTTCAGGCGTCATAGCGCCGGTCGTCGGGGGGCAGGCCACTCTGAAAGGCCTCACCAAAGGCAAACAGGTCTTCCAGAAAATAGGCCGAAAGTTCCGACCGGGTGCGAAGCCCCGATTTGCGGTAGACGTTCTGCGCTTGTTGCCGGATCGTCGCCTCGCTGGTCCGCCGCAGCCCGGCAATTTCGCGCAGACTGGCACCTTTCAGCAGCAACCCCGCCACATCCGCCTCCGCCGCAGTCAGCCGCCAATCCGCGAACTGGCTTTCAATCGACCGTGACAATCCCTCGACAAAGCGCCGGCTTTGCCGCCGCCAGTCCCGCCCCTCATCCGCCGCCCGCGCGACCGCGCCCGCCAGATCGTCGGTCCGCTCGCGCAGGCTCGACAGGCGCAGCACCACCCAGGCCGAAGCGAACATCATGGCGACCATCGACAGCCGGTCGATGAAATCCGACAGCGGCCCCGACAACAGGTAAGCCCCCGCATCCTTGGCCGCATCCAGCGCCGTCATGATCGCCGACAGCGCCAGCAAGCCCAGCGCCGCCAGCCCCAAGATCGTTGTTCTGCGCATCTGTCACCTCCAACGCCACCCTGCCGGTTCCGCAGCCCAAAATCCATCCGCCTTCTGTCGGATGGTCCGGTTATCCTGCCGGTTCCGCCCGATAGCGGATTTTCAAACACGTCAGCCCGGTTCAGGCAAGCCTTGCCCCGACACGCGGGTTATCAAGGAAATCCTATCATGAAATACCCAATGCTGGTTACCCTGCTTCTCGCCACCCCCGGCACGGCGCAGACCCAAGCCCTGCTGCCCGCCTTTGACGCCGCCGCTTTTGACCAGGGCGCGCCGATCACCAACCCCTACCTCGCTCTGACCCCCGGCTATTACCACGCCTTCAGCGGCGCCAGTGTCGATGATGCCGGCAAGCCGACCCAGGAACGCGACGTCCAGACTCTGGTCGGTGCCGGCCCGATGATCATGGGCCTGCAATCCACCGTGATCAACGACAAAGCCTGGGTCAACGGCGTGATGATCGAAGACACCCGCGATTATTTCGCCCAGGACCGCGCCGGCAACGTCTGGTATCTGGGCGAGGATGCCACCTCGATCCTCTATGACGCCGCCGGCAAGGTCAGCGGCACCGACACCCATTCGTCGTGGCGTGCTGGCGTCAATGGCGCTTTGCCCGGTTATGCCATGATGGCCAAACCCGCCAAGGGTGACTTCTACGAACAGGAACACGCGCCCGCAGATGGAGCCTTGGACCTTGGCCGGATTTTGGCGACCGATCTGACCGTTGCAGGCCCGACCGGCACCTACAAGGCTGTCGTGCAGGTCTTTGAGTCCTCGTCGGTCGAGCCTGACCTGCGCGAGATCAAATATTACGCCCCCGGCGTCGGCATGATCCGCGAGGATGAAGGCGTCGATCAGGCCTATACCAACCCCAAGGGTCTGTTTTCCCTGATCTCCACCAAGCCGTGACGGCCGGATGGGGGTTGCCGCTGCGGCCCCCATTCCGCCCTTGAACTTGGCCCGCAAGCCTTGTATCCACCGCCGTCCCGCTTAGATTGGCCCCACAAGGCCATAGCCCCCCATGCCGTAACTTCGGAGTAGCTTGATGTCCTGGACCGATGAGCGCGTCGAGACGCTCAAGAAGATGTGGGCCGAAGGCCAGTCGGCCAGCCAGATCGCCAAGGAATTGGGCGGTGTCACCCGCAATGCGGTGATCGGCAAAGTGCACCGGCTCGGCCTGTCCAACCGGGTCGGCCCCGGCGGTGCGATCGAGGAAGTGGTCGAAGAGGCCCCGGTTGTGGCAGCCCCTGCCGCCAAACCGGCAGAACCGCCGCGCCCGGTGGAAGTGCCCCGTGCCGCCGAACCGGAACGCCCGGTGCCCGCGCCGGTGACCCCAGCCCCCGCCGTCAGTGTGGCAGCGCCCGCCCCGATCCCGCTCCGCAAAGCCATCATCCCGGCCGGCCAACCGCTGCCGCCGCAACCCTCGGCCAATGAGATCAGCCCGGAAGCGCTCGCCTCGGTGCGCGAAGTTGAAAAGCGCGCCAAGAAGCTGTCCCTGATGGAACTGACCGAACGCACCTGCAAATGGCCGATCGGCGACCCCGCCACCGAAGACTTCTGGTTCTGCGGCCTGCCCTCGGTCGCAGGCAAACCCTATTGCGAGGCCCATGTCGGCGTCGCCTTCCAACCGATGAGCGCAAGGCGGGATCGTAGGCGCTAAGCCTGCGCGGCAAGGCAATCCAACTAACCTGCGGGATCGCAGGCGCTGAGCCTGCGCGGCCCGGCAACCCATACTAACTGCCGGATCGCCAGAAAACCTGCGCGGCTCGTCAAGCCAAACAACAGCCGCCGGTAGGGCGGGGTTCACCCCGCCGCCCACCAAAACCAACCCAAAGCCCCCGTCCGGCCTCGC
>JAYTQA010000527.1:0-16026 GCA_043746955.1 bacterium
GTCCCGATCCGCTGTTTCGCGCTGTCCTGGCGTTTGACAGCCAGCCGCTTGGTCTCTCGCTGTTCTTCCCGGAATATTCCAGCTGGCGCGGTGCTGTGGGGGTTTATGTGCAAGACCTGTACCTGCGCCCCGCAGCGCGTGGCCGCGGCATCGGGCGCGGCCTGCTTGCGGCGACGATGCAGCATTCTGCGGACTGGGAACCGCAGTTTCTGACCCTTATGGCGCAACGCAAGAATGCCAAAGCCCAAGGTTTCTATGCCGCACTTGGCTTCGAGCTTCGCTTTGCGTCCGACCAACTTATCCTTGCCGGAGAGGGGCTTGCCGCCCTGACCGCCCGATGATCACCCTCTACCACCCCGGCCAGCGCGCCCATGACCCGCAGTTCTTCCTGTCCTCGGGTGCGGCCAAAATCTGCCCGGAACAACCCGCCCGGATCGACGCGCTGTTGTCCGGCGTTCACCGGCTTGGCTTGCAAATCCAAACCCCCACGGACCAAGGTCTGGATGCCATAACCGCCATCCACCCCGAACGATACCTCAGCTTCCTGCAAACCATCCACGCCCGCTGGCAGCGCATCGAGGGTGCGTCGCCCGAGGTCATCCCCAACATTCATCCGGCCTCCCGCGCCGATGGCTATCCGCTCAGCGCCGTGGGTCAGGCGGGCTTTCACATGGCCGACACCGCCTGCCCGATTGGGGCGCGGACCTGGGCCTCCGCCTATGCCAGTGCCCAATCCGCCATCGCCGGGGCCGCGCTGATCCTCGCCGGAGAGCGCGCGGCCTACGCGCTTTGCCGCCCGCCCGGCCACCACGCTTTTGGCGACCTCGCGGGCGGTTTCTGCTATCTGAACAATACCGCCATCGCAGCCCAGCAACTGAGCCTTTCTGGCCGAAAAGTGGCGATCCTCGACGTGGATCTGCACCATGGCAACGGCACCCAAGCCATTTTCTACGACCGCCCCCATGTGCTGACCGTCTCGATCCACGCCCATCCCGAACGGTTCTACCCGTTCTTCTGGGGCTACCCTGAGGAGCGCGGCACCGGGGCCGGTGCGGGTGCCAACCTCAACCTCTGCCTGCCCCGTGGCAGCGCCGATCTGGGCTTCCTGCGAGCCCTTCACCAAGCCCTCAATGCCATAACCCTTTGGGGCGCCGACACAATCGTTATAGCCCTCGGGCTGGACGCCTTCGCAGGTGACCCGTTCGCAGGCCTCGCCGTCACCACACAAGGCTTTGGGGAAATCGGCAAAGCCATCGCGGCCCTCGCCTTGCCCACCCTGATCGTGCAAGACGGCGGCTACCTTTGCCCCGAACTTGGCCAAAACCTCGCCGCCGTTCTCAACGCCTTCCTGTGAACCTTTTTTCTGTCCAAAAATATCCCGGGGTCCGGGGCAGCGCCCCGGCGGCCAGCCAAGATCACCACGCCTGACGTCCAACTGTTTTCGGACCGTCTGGTTTCCGTCGTTTCCCCGTAGTTTCCCCGTAGTTTTTCCGTAGTTTTTGCGTAGCTACATGGGGCGCGGTGGGGTTGGGCGGCGTTAACCTGCCGGGCGCGGGCGCCGCCGCCCAAACCTACCGCCAAACCCCCCTCAGCACCCGCCGGGTCACCCGTTCCACCACCACATCGCCAGCGATCAGCCCGGCCACCCACTCACATGACCCGGCGTTGAACACCGCCCCTTCGCCCCGCCGAACCTCAACCATGCAGCCATTGCCCCGGCTGGCGCGGCCCAAGGTTTCGGGCGTGACCGCGCCATAAACCACCAAAGCCACCGCCTCGGCATCCAGCCGCCCGATGAAATTGTCCGCGTCCTGCGGTCCGGTGGAATGGGCGAGCGTGGTGGCGGGCGACAGGCCGATGATGGTCAGTGGGCCCACCAGCCCCACGCCCTCCGCCGCGAAGGGCAGGCCGTGGCGCATCGTGTAGTCGATGCCATCGACCTCATAGCCGAAGATTTTCGAGGCGGCCCCCAGCACGTCGCCGTAGCCCAACCCGGTGTCCCGGATCGACCAATGCTCGGGCCGGTAGATCACGAACCCGCCGGAGCCATGCGCCGCACACCGGCTCCACCCGGCATAGACGCCCATCGCGCCGGTCAGGCCCATGGTCGCCACGGCGGGCCGTTTGACCTGCGGGTGGTCCCAATAGCTGGTCAGGCGGGTCGGGTCGGGTGTGGGGTCACGCTCACCGGCGGCGTATTTATAGCAGGTTTGGGTGGCGAGATCGGGCGAGAGCCTGGTTTGCCAGAAGAAGTTGCCGGCAAAGCGGGCCAGTTCGCCGCCCGCATCAAGCCAAGCCTCCAGATGATCACGCATCTCCCAGGTCCAGTATTCGTCATGGCCGACGATCACGGCGCGGGAATAGCCGTGGAGCAGGGTCGGGTCGGCATGAAGGTCGTGCTGGGTGGCATAGCTGAGCGCAATCCCCTGCGCCTCGGCCCAGACCGCAAACGGGCGTTCAAAGGCAGCCCAGCCGGAGGAAGCGTATTTCTTGGAAATCCCCTTGGCGCGGGCAAAATCCATATGCGGGTAGCGGGGTTTGGCGAGCAGGGGCGAGGCGTGCGGAATGCGTGGCGCGTCGTGGGGCCAACTGACAAAGCCCTTGGCCCAGGGGCGGTGCAGGCTGACCTCGGGCGCAAACTCGGCACGGTCTGGGCCGGTAATGCCCTGATAATGGTTCGACCCGCCCCAGTCGTTGTAAGCGGCCCAGGTCCCGGTGGCGAGGATCATCAGGATGCCGTCAGGGGTGGCGGGGCGCAGGACGAACATATGGTCGGACTGGTGGCCCGGTATGGTGAGGCGGAGGATATAGAGCCCGGAGCGCCAGTCCTTGGGGATCGTCAGGCTGTGACGTTCGGGCCAGCGACAGCCATTCACCGAACAGTCCGCCGGCGTCGGTTCAAAGGTGAGGCGGATTTCGGTGGTGAGCAGGGTGTCAGGGGCCAGACCGTCGCGGATAATCTCCAGCCTTGCCGTGGCAGCACTGGATATGGCGTGCAGGGTCAGCGCGTCACCGGGCGCATAGGACAAGCGGTTGGTGTAACCCCAGACCTGCGGGCGGCTTGGGTCATTGGACGCCATTTCGTAGTAGTGCCCGGTCACCGGATCGCCATCGTCATAGGGGCCGGCCACGAAGAAATCCTTCAGGGTCATCGCATCCCCTCGGCAAAAGCCCGCTCCAGAAAGGCGGCAGACCGGATCAGGTAGGTTTCGACATTGGTCCGGCGGAAGATGCCGTGGCCCTCGTTGGAAAACAGCATCACCGCATGCGGGATGCCCGCGGCGGTCAGTTCGCGCACCGCGACATGGCTGTTTTCCGGACCGACATTGCTGTCGGCCAACCCATGCACGATCAGCACATGGCCCTTGATATCATGGATGAAATTACCGGGCGAGGCGTTGGCGTATTTATCCGGGAACTGCTCTGGCGCCCCGCCCATCATCGCCTCGCTATAGGCGCGGCCATGGGGCATTTCCGTCGCGTGGTAATCCATGTCGAGCCGGTACATGGCGCACATCGGGATGGCTGCGGTGACCAGATCGGCAAAGCGGGTGATGGCAAACCAGCTGGAAAACCCGCCGTAGGAGTTGCCTGCGACGGCAACCTTGCGCGGGGCAAAGCCACGCTCCAGCACGGCTTCAATGCCCGCACGAATATCGGTTTGTTCGCGACCGCCCCAGCCATCGGCCTTGACCGCCTCGCGCCAGTCATAGCCAAAGCCGGTCGAGCCGCGATAGTTCGGGTCCAGCACGGTATAGCCCAACTGCACCCAGAAGCCGATTTTCGGGTTCACCCAATCCTCGGAATGCCAGGTTGGCCCGCCATGGATATAGGCGATCAGGCCTTTGGATTTGGCCTCGGGGGTGTAAAGCCAGCCTTGCACCGGGCGGCCGTCGGGGGCGGTCCAGCGGAAATCACTGGGACTTCGGTGGCGGCGCGGAGAGGGTTGGCCACTGGTGAGGCGGCGACAGGTGCCGTCGGGGGCGAGTTTGACCAGCCAATGTGGGGCGCTGGCGTCATAAGCCTGCGCAAGCCAGCCGCCATCGGGCAGCGCGGCAAGGGGCAGCAAGGTACGGCGGCCGGATTGGTTTGGCAGGGGGCGCTGGCCTGCGGCGTCAAACAGCACGGCGCTTGTGTTGCCTTGGTGGTGGGTGATGCAGGCGAAACTGCGGGGGCCGGGGATGATTTCATGCGGCAGAAGGTCAGGTTCGCCGCCCAGCCAATGGGTGGTTCCGGTGGACAGGCTAAAAACCCCGACCTCATCACGGCCTGCCCGGTCGGTCACCACGGCGATCCGGTCATCGTCGAGCCAGACGCCTCGGCTGTGATTGGTCTGACCCAAGGCGAAGACCTCGCGGAGGCCGGAACCGTCGGCGTTCATCACCCAGATCTGGCCGGAGCCGGGCTGCCGTTCGCTGACGTTCAGCAGGATGCGCTGGCCATTGGGCGACTGGCGCGGCGGTTGGTCGAAAAAACGCGGGATGCGGGCGAGGCAGGTGCGCTGGCCGGTGGTCAGATCCTGATGCCAGACGAGGCCGGTTTCGGTGACTTGTTCGGTCGCATAGTCATAGTCGGCGACGAAGATCACAGCCTTGCCATCGCGGGTGAGTTCACCGCCGTAAAGGTAGTGGTTGTCTTGCTTGGGGGTCAGCAAATGCAGGCGGTTGCCGGTGCGCCGGTCCAGCAGCAGAAGGTGGTCATGCTCGGACGCATAGCGCGATTGGGCGAGGATCAGGCGTTGGCCATCGGGCGACACATCGCGGATCTGGTGGTGATCGGTGCCGAAGGTCAGTTGCTCGGGCTGGCCGGGTTGCTGGAGCGGGGCTGCGAAAACATCCTCGATTTCCCCCGAACCCGCGCCGCACCAGAACGCCCAAACCCCATCGCCCGAGGCCCGGACGTTGGAAAATTGCGGCAGGGCGGCCCAGGCGCGGGCGAGGGTTTTCAGGTCGTCCATGCCGGTATTACTCAAGTCGGGCGCCTTTCATGTCGGGCGTCGTGCTGGTCGGGCACCTATCGGGTCGGGCGTCGTTCAGGTCAGGCATCTTTCAGGTCGGGTTCTCGACAAAGTGGCAGGCGGCTTGGCGGTCGCCGAACCAGCGTAGGGCCGGGCGTTCGGCATGGCAACGCGCTTGCGCCAACGGGCAGCGGCTGGCGAAAACGCAACCCGGCGGCGGGTTCAGGACCGAGGGCAGTTCGCCGGTCAGCGCGCTGCCACGCCGACCCTTTTCGCGCACCGGGTCAGGTTCGGGGACGGCGTCCATCAGGGCTTGGCTGTAGGGGTGCAGGGGCTTGGCATAAAACGCGTCGCGCGCGGCCACTTCGACCACATGACCCAGACACATGACCATCACCTGATGGCTGATGTGGCGGACCACGGCGAGGTTGTGCGAGATGAAGACCAACGCCAGACCCATCTTGTCCTGCAAATCCATCAGGAGGTGGATGACCTGCGCCTGGATCGAGACATCCAGCGCCGACACCGGCTCATCGCAGATCATCAACTTGGGGCGGCCAATCAGGGCACGGGCAATCCCCACCCGCTGCGCCTGACCGCCCGATAATTCATGCGGATAGCGTTGGGCAAAATCAGCGGAGAGGCCGACTTCGGACAGGGCCGCGAGGACGCGCGCCATCCGTTCAGCCTTGGACAGTTCGGGCGCGAAAGTGGCCAGCGGGCGGGAGACGATGCGGGCGAGTGTCATCCTCGGGTCAAGGGCTGCCAGCGGGTCTTGAAAGATGATCTGCATTTCTGCCCGCCGTTTGCGGAGTAGGGATTTGGGCATCGTGGCCATGTCCTGACCCTGCCACAGGACTTGACCTGCGGTGGGTGGGATCAGGCGCAACAGGGCGCGCCCCAGAGTGGACTTGCCGCAACCGCTTTCGCCGACGATGCCAAGGGTTTTACCGGGTTCCAGCGCCAGATTGACGCCGTGGACGATCGGCAGAATGCGCGAGGGCGCGAACAGCGAGGCCCCGGCGATGCGGTAGCCGACGTCGAGGTTGTGCGCGGCAAGCAGGGTCATGACGGCTCCAGATGGCAGGCGAGGCGGCGGGATTGTTGGGTGATCAGGGGCGGTTGGACCGCCTCACATACCGGCAGTTTCACGGTGCAACGCGGCGCGAACGGGCAGCCGGACAGCATGGCTCCGCCCGACCTGGGTGTGCCGGGGATGGTGCCGAGGCGAGGCTCCAACCGGTCAGACAGGCGCGGGGTCGCGGCGAGCAGGCCTTTGGTGTAGGGGTGGGCGGGCGTGGCGAACATCTCGTCCGCCCGGCCCTCCTCCATGATCCGGCCGCCATAGAGCACGATCACCCGGTCGGCCATCCGGGCCACCACGCCAAGGTCGTGCGTGACGAGGATCACCGCCGTGCCAATCTCGAGCGCCAGTTCGGACATCAGGTCCAGCACCTGCGCCTGGATGGTCACGTCCAGCGCGGTGGTCGGCTCATCCGCCAGCAAGATCGCCGGGCGGGCCAGAAGTGCTATCGCGATCATCACCCGCTGGCGCATTCCGCCCGAGAATTCATGCGGATAGGCGCGCGCCCTTCGCGCCGCATCGGGGATGCGCACGCGGTCCAGCATCGCCACACCCTGCTCCCACGCCTGCGCACGGCTCAGGCCCTTGTGGACAATCAAGCCCTCCGCCAACTGGTCACCGATCCGCATATAGGGGTTGAGCGAGGTCATCGGGTCTTGAAAGATCATCGACAGATGGGTGCCCCGGACCCGATCCAGCGCGGCGGCGGGCATCGCAAGCAAATCCTGACCTTGGAACAGCGCCTGCCCGGTGGCGCGGCCATTGCCCGCCAACAGCCCGATCAGGCTGAACAATATCTGGCTTTTGCCCGAGCCGCTTTCGCCGACGATGCCCAAGACTTCGCCCGCTGCCAGACCAAAACTCACCTTGTCCACCGCCAGAACCTCGCCCTGCGGCACTTTGAACCGCACCGACAGTTCCCTGACGGACAGCACTTCAGCGGTCGTTGGGGTCAAAGGCATCCCGCAATCCATCCGCTATGAAGTTGAGGCAGAACAGCACCGCCGCCAGCAAGCCGCCGGGCAGCAGAAGCAAGCGCAAATCGGTGTCCATCGCCGCCGTGCCGGTTTGGATGAGGTTGCCCCAAGAGGCCTGAGGCTCCTTGATGCCGATGCCAAGGAAGGACAGGAAACTTTCCGACAAGATCACCTCCGGCACCAAAAGCGCGCCGTAGGCAATGACAACCGAGGCGCAGTTGGGCACGATATGCAGGGTCACGATGCTCCACGGCGTCATGCCGCCCGCCCGTGCCGCCTCGATAAACGCGCGCTTCGCGAGGCTTTGGGCTTGGGCGCGCACGATCACGGCGGGGGTGAGCCAAAGGCTGAACACAATGGCGGTGAACAGCGCCAGATTGCCACCGCCGAACAACAGGCTGAGGAGGATGACCAGGATCACATAGGGGAAGCCGTAAAGCACCTCGACCGTCCGCATCATCAGACGGTCGGAGCGGCCGCCGGCATAGCCCGCGACCGCGCCGTACAGAATGCCGATCCCCCCGGCGGTCAGCGCGCCCAGAAAGCCGATCGACAGCGACACCCGGCCGCCCTCCAGCACCCGGACCAAAAGGTCGCGGCCATAGTCGTCGGTGCCGAACAGGTGCGGCGTTGCGAAGTCGATCGGGGCGGAGATAGAGTTGAAATCGGCATCCTCGCCGGTGAAGCTAAAGCCGAAAGGGCCCGCAAAGCAGGCCGAAGTGATCAACGCCAGCACCGCCAAGGACAGCATTGCGAGACGGTTCGCCGCAAAGCGCCGCAGTTGCAGTTGGAAGGTGGAGAGCGATTTACCCATGCTCGCGCACTTTCGGGTCCAGCCAGCCGCGCAACAGGTCGGTGGCAATGTTGAACAGGATCAAGAGCGCGCCGTACAAAAGCGTAATCCCCATCACCAAAGGATAATCCCGGTTCAACGCCGCATCGACGAAATGCCGCCCGATGCCGGGCACGGCGAAGATCGTCTCGATCAGGATCGACCCGGTGATGATCCCGGCGGTCGCCGGGCCCAGATAGGCCACCACCGGCAGCATCGCCCCTTTCAGCGTGTGGGTCAGCAAAATCCGCCGCGCGCCGATGCCTTTTGACCGCGCGGTCCGGATGTAATTCTCGCGCATCACCTCGATCATCGACGACCGGGTGAGCCTTGATATGTAAGCAATATTGGGCAGACTTAACACGATCACCGGCAGGATCAGCGAACGCCAGCCCTGATCGGCACCGCCGACCGGCAGCCATTTCAGATGCAAGGCGAAAATCACCTGCGCCAGCGGGCCGATCACAAAGATTGGCACCGCGATGCCGACCACGCCGATGGTTCCGGCCAGGTAATCGGTGGCAGTATTGCGTTGCAGCGCCCCGGCTATTCCCAAAGCGACCCCTGCAGCACTCGCCACCACAATCGCCCAAAACCCGATGGTCAGCGAATAGGGCAGGCCTGCCGCGATAATATCGCCCACCGAATAGTCCCGGAACCGGGTCGATGGCCCAAAGTCGCCCTGCGCCAGCCGCCAGACATAGCGGCCAAACTGCGCATAAACCGGCTCGTCCAGATGAAACGCCGCCTTGATATGCGCCAATACCTCGGGCGAGATTTTGCGGTTCTTGGCAAACGGCCCGCCCGGTGCCAGCCGCATGAAGAAGAAGGTCGCGGTCACCAGGGCCGCCAGCGTCAGCGCCCCCTCCCCCAGCCGCTTGGCCAGAAATCTAAGCATCCTGCGATTTCATCTGGGCATAAATACTCTGGGGGGTCCGGGGGGCCAGCCCCTCGGCTCCTCCGCTAATCCAGCGTCAGGAATTGGGTGTTGTTATAGCCCGCAGCCGACGCGGCCCAGCCATGCACCGTGGCTTTGACCAAATGCCGGTTCACCGCGATCGAGATCGGCGCGAAGATATAATCGTCCAGCAGGATTTTTTCGGCCTTGGCCAGTGCTTCATAGCGGGCAGTGCGGTCAGCGAGTTTGGCCGCCACGTCCATTGCCGCGTCATACTCCGGCTTGTCCCATTTGTAGCCGGGGTCGGCCGAGGGCCGCATATAGGCGAGGTAGGTTTCCGGCCCGGCAAAATCACCGACCAGATCATCGCCAAACACATCCCAGCCCCCGGCATAGAACGCATCAAGCCACGCCTTGCGCTCCATCGGCTGCACGTCGGTTTCCACCCCCAACAGCTTTTTCCACATCAGCGCCACACCTTGTGCGCGCCGTTTGGAATCTTCGGCGATTGTGGTGATGAGGTTGATTTTCAGCGGCTTGCCCGGGCCATAGCCTGCCTTGGCATACAACTCTTTCGCCAAAGCCTCGCGGTCGGCCTGCCGCATCGCAGCTTCGGCAATCTGCGGTCCGTGGTAGTCGGGGTTGATGCCGCCGGCAAAGCTGAGCACCGGGATATTCTCGCCCTTCACGATCTTGCCTTCCAGCGTCTCGCGGTCGATGGCGAGTGACAAAGCCCGGCGCAGGTTGATGTCCTTGAACGCCTCATGGGTCAGGTTGAACGAATAATAGATCATCTCGGTCGAGGGTGCGATCTGCACCTCTGCCGGGGTTTTGGCCTTCAACGCCTCGATCTGGTTGAGCGGGATGTCATAGGTCACGTCGATCTCACCCGCCTGATAGCGTTTAAGTTCGGTCGCCACATCTTCGGTCACATGGTATTTGACGAAGGGGATTTTGACATGGGCCGCATCCCAGTAATTCGGGTTTTTCGCCAGCAGAACATGGCTTTGCGGGACGACCTCCTTGATGATGTAAGCGCCGTTTGATACCACATGGGCGGGGTCGATGAAGACTGCAGCCCCGTATTTGTCAAAGCTCGGTTTGTGTAGCGGGGCGACCTGGAAGGCCCCCATGATCTCCAGCATATCGGGCGAAGGTGCGATCAGTTGGAACACCACGGTGCGGTCATCCGGGGCAGTGACACCCAAACTGGCAGGGTCTTTCGCGCTGCCGTCCGACAGCGCCTTGGCACCTTTGACCTGAATGACCGAATAGAAGTAATAGCCCTTCTCGGACGCGGTATCCGGGTTCAGCGTCCGCAAGATGCCGTTGACGAAATCCTGCGCCACCAGTTTATCGCCGTTCGACCATTTGAGCCCGTCGCGCAGATGGAAGCTGACGGTCAGGCCATCGGGGCTGCTGTCCCACTTGTCGGCCGCACCGGGGATGATCTTGCCGGTCCCGTCAAAACTGACCAGGCCTTCATAGGCGTCCATCTGAATCCAGCCTGCGGCCGCATCGAAGTTGACCTGCGGGTCGAGCGACGACCATTCCGAGCCAATCCCGCGATCCAGCGTGTCATCCGCCCAGACCGGCGCGGCAAATCCCAAGGTCAGGGCCACCAGCCCCGCCAACAGCCCCGCCAACAGCCCGTGTATCCTTGCCATCCGCCCGCCCCCCCCGTGGTGAACTGTTGGTTTAGTGTGACAGCAGATCGCCGGTTCGCACAACAGTTTCTCCCGCGACATGGGCCAGAGATTGCCCACGCAGGCAGGACCGCCAAAGTTCGGTGCGAAACAGCACGCCCGCGATGCGCGCGGTGACGGCCAGACGCCTGCGGCTGACCGGGTCGATGACATGGGCCAGCACCTGCCCCGCCGTGACCGGATCGCCCGGCTTTGCCACCCAGGTCACGACACCCCCTTGCGGGGCAAACACCTCATCGGTGCCGCGCAGCGGCAAGTGGACGGCATCGCTGTGGGCGGGGAATATATCCCAGCCCTGAATAGCCCCGATGCTGGCCAAAAAGGTCATCAGGTTGGCTGCGTCTTCGGCGGCCATCGCTTCATCGACATCAAACTGCCCGCGATATTCCAGCGTCGCCGAAAAGCAGCCGCTCGGCACCGCATCGCCAAACCGTTCGCGCAACTGCCGCCAGGGCACGGTATGCGCCTCATCAAAGGCATTGCCACCGGAATAATCCTCGATCAGCGCCAGTTTCGCACCGACCGATTGGCACAAAAGCCGCGTCACCTCAGGGTTTGCGGTCGAGGCATACAGGTGCATCACCGCGAAATGATCGCAGTGCAGGTCCAGCACATAATCGGCATCGCAGGACCATGTCATCAGCCCGACCTGCAATTCCTGCACATCGGTGCGCGGCGTCATCTTGGCGAGTTCGGCGCGAAACGCCCGCCTTATGGCGCGCAGGTTCTGCGCCGCATCATCGCCCAAGACCCGTGCCAGACCATCGCCCGCCAGCTTGGCCAGTTCCGGATAACCCCGGTTGAAGTTCTGCAGGCTTTCGGCGTCCTGCCGCCCCAACGGTCGCTGGTGCGCCCATTGCGACAGCCCGATCGGATTGGCTATCGGCACCACGTAAATCTCGCCCACCAGATCGCCGCGGCTGGAGGCTTGGTCCAGCAGGTCCATCAGGTGTTGCAGGACCAGAACGCCGGGCATCTCATCGGCATGAAGGCCCGCTTGCAGATAGACCTTAGGCTGCGCACCGGCCACGCCAAAGCGGTACAGCGTCAACTCCCGCCGGGTTCCGGCAGAGGCACCGGTCAGAGGCCAGGTTTCAATGCGCATCGGCGGGTCCAAGGTTCTGCAGCCAGAGGACGCTGTTTAGACCAACCCGTCAAGGGGCAGACCAAGCTCGGCTTTGGCAAGCGCGTGATAGGCGCCGTTCCAATACAAGAGGGCGCCCCGGTCCGGGCAGGTGCTGATCTGCAGGACGCGGCCAAGCAGGATCGAATGGGTGCCCCGGTCAATCATCTCTTCGACCCGGCAGTCAAGCGCAAGCGGGGCATCGGCCAGCAACAGCGCCCCGGTGTCGGCTTGCACCCAATTGGCCCCGTCGTACCGTGCCGGGCCTTTGATACCGGCGGCACCCGAAAACCGCTCTGCCAGCGGCTGATCGGCGGCCCCCAGCACCGACAGGCCAAACACCCGGTATTTGCCAATCAAAGGCCAGCAGGACGAGGCGCGGTTGATGCAGGCGAGGACCATCGGCGGCTCGGCAGTCAGCGACACCCCGGTGGTGACGACCAACCCATTGCGGTCCGCGGCCTGCCCCACGGTAATCAGGCTGCACGCCCCGACCAGCCCGCGCATCGCGGATTTGAAGGCGTCGGGCGTAGGCTCGGGGCGGGGTGCGGAATCCATCGCTTTCAGATAGGCCAAAACCGCTGCCGTTTCCAGCCGACTACACAGGGTCTGCCGCAAGTTTACCAGCAGGTTTACCTTCCGGGGGATGCAGCCTAGTCTGGCGTGTCGCCGAATCTGGCCACCCATCTGGCCACCCATCTGACCGCACATCTGGCCGCCAATCTGGCCACCAATCTGGCCACCAATCGGCCTCTCGTCCTGGAACCTGCATGTCAGCTACCGACCCTGCCTACCGCGTCCTTGCGCGCAAATACCGGCCTGAAACCTTTGCCGACCTCGTCGGGCAAGAGGCGATGGTGCGCACGCTGAAGAACGCCTTTGTGGCCGACCGGATCGCCCACGCGTTCATCATGACTGGCATCAGGGGAACCGGTAAAACCACCACGGCCCGGATCATCGCCAAGGGGCTGAACTGCGTCGGGCCGGATGGCACAGGGGGGCCGACAACCGAGCCTTGCCTGGTGTGCGAGCCCTGCCGCGCCATCGCCGAAGGCCGCCATGTCGACGTGCTGGAGATGGACGCCGCCTCGCGCACCGGGGTCGGCGACATCCGGGAGATTATTGACAGCGTCCGCTACCGCGCTGCATCGGCCCGCTACAAAGTCTATATCATCGACGAAGTGCACATGCTGTCGACCGCCGCCTTCAACGCCCTGTTGAAAACGCTGGAGGAACCGCCCGAGCACGTCAAATTCATCTTCGCCACCACCGAGATCCGCAAAGTTCCGGTCACCGTCCTGTCGCGCTGCCAACGCTTTGACCTCAAGCGGATCGAGCCGGAGGTGATGATCGCTTTGATGCAAAAGATCGCCAAGGCGGAAGGTGCCACGATCACCGACGCCGCTTTGGGATTGATCACCCGCGCCGCCGAAGGCTCAGCGCGCGATGCGACCTCGCTGCTGGACCAAGCGATTTCCAACGGTGCCGGTGCGGTCGAGGCGGAGGCGGTGCGCGCCATGCTGGGCCTTGCCGACCGGGGCCGGGTGATGGACCTGTTCGACATGATCATGCGCGGGGCTGCGGCGGATGCGCTGCATGAATTGGGCGGGCAATATTCCGACGGGGCCGACCCTTTGGCCGTGCTGCGCGATCTGGCGGAAACCACCCACTGGATTTCGGTGATGAAGATCACGCCGGAGGCCGCGAATGACCCGACCGTTGCCCCCGAAGAGCGCAGCCGTGGCATCGACATGGCCGCCCGCCTGCCGCTGCGTTCCTTGTCCCGCATGTGGCAACTGCTGCTGAAAGCGCTGGAGGAGGTTTCGCAGGCCCCCAACGCCATGATGGCGGCGGAGATGGCGGTGATCCGCCTGACCCATGTCGCCGACCTGCCCGACCCCGAAACCCTGCTGCGCCACCTGCGCAATGCCCAGCCGACCGGTGGAGGTGCGACCCCCGTCGCAGGCGGTGCCCCGGCTGGCAGCGCTTTGCATAGCCCGATGATGCGCCTCGCCCCCAACGCCCCGACCCGTAGCCCGGTGATGCCGGGTGGCAAAGGACCAAATGGGCAGGCGTTGGCGGTCCAATCCGCCCCCGAAACTGTGTACCAAACCTTCGACCAGATCGTCGCTTTGATCCGCGACAAGCGCGACATGAAGCTCTTGGTCGAGCTCGAAACCACCCTGCGCCTGGTCCACTACGCTCCCGGTCGGATCGAATTTGAACCGACGGCCCTTGCCGCACCTGACCTTGCCGCCCGGCTTGGCCAACGCCTGCAAAGCTGGACCGGCAACCGCTGGGGCGTCTCGGTCGTTTCCACCGGTGGTGCGCCTACCATTGTTGAGGCTAGGGATCAGACGCTCAACGCCGCCAAGACCGCGGCGATGAATGTGCCCCTGGTCCGCGCCATTTTCGCCGCCTTCCCCACGGCTACGATCACCGAAATCCGCACGCCCGAAGCGCTCGCCGCCTCTGCCGCAGTTGCCGCACTGCCGGAAGTGGCGGACGAATGGGATCCGTTCGAGGAAAGCTGAGATGTTCAAAGCTTTAGGTGGCCCGGGCGATAGGGCCAAGATGCAGCAGGCCAACCCACCCATGACCGAAACCCCGCGCGATATCGAAGCGCTGATCGACCTGATGGCCCGCCTGCCCGGCCTTGGCCCGCGCTCGGCCCGCCGCGCCGTTCTGGCGATGCTGAAGCGGCGCGAGGGGTTGATGGCCCCCTTGGCGCAGGCCTTGGCTGGGGTGGCGCTTTCGGCGCGCGATTGCGCCATCTGCGGCAATATCGGCACCTCGGAGATCTGCGCCATCTGTGCCGACCCGGCCCGCGCCACCGGCGAGATTTGCATCGTGGAAAACGTGGCCGACCTGTGGGCGATGGAGCGCAGCCGCGCCTTCAAAGGGCGCTACCATGTGCTCGGCGGCACGCTGTCGGCTTTGGATGCCGTGGGGCCGGACCAGTTGCGGATTCCAGCACTGGTGGACCGCATCGCCACCGAAAGCCTGCGCGAGGTGATTTTGGCGTTGAATGCCACGGTGGATGGCCAGACCACCGCGCATTACATCGCTGATGCGCTGTCCGCGACCGACCTCAAGATCACCTCGCTCGCGCAAGGTGTGCCGATTGGCGGCGAACTGGACTACCTCGACGATGGCACAATCGGCGCCGCACTTCGGGCGCGGCGCGGGGTTTAGCGGGTGACGCGGCCAACGGAAATCCGGTTTTCTGCGTCACCCCCGCAATCCCTCGAAAATGAAAACATCATGATGTTTTTACCAAACACCATCGTGCCCTAAAGCGCATTTCTGAAAAGTGTGGCGCGGTTTTCGGCAAAAAACTGCGCGGAAAAACAAAGAGGTAAAGCGGTTGTTTGAGTCTTATCAAACGCAAACCGCTTTAGCCGTCACGCCAGCAGGATTTGCGCCTCCAGCGCGGAGATCGAATGCGCGGTCAGCAGCACGACCTGATCGGTCTCAAAGCTGAACACGACATGGCCGCTGACGATGCAGGCACAGCCCAACAGGTCCGCCACGCTCAGCACATTGCCGCCCCACAGCGAGGCCGCCAGCGTCAGCACGTCGGTCACCCCGTCGAAATCCGCCACCACGTCCCGGCCCGAGCCATGGGCGAAGACGAAATCATCCGCCCCGGCATTGCCCTCCAAACTGTCATTGCCGCCATTGCCGATCAGCGTGTCGTAGCCGGCCCCGCCCGCGATCTGGTTGGCCAGATCATTGCCGATGATCGTGTCCGCCCCCTTGCCGCCCACCGCATTTTCGATGGCGCAGCCGTAAGCAATTGACACATTGCCCTTAAACCCGCCGATGTCGGAAAAATGGGTGGCGTTCAAATCGATCTTTTGCGCCTGATTGAAGCCTGACACGTCCGGCGTGTCATTACCCGCACCATCCCAGATGCATAGCAGCGGCGATTTGTTCACCGAAAAGTCGAACGCCCGCCGACATTGCTGTGAAAGCCGTAGGTGGAATTGCCTGCATTGGTCGCATGGTTCACACCGTACACCTGCTGGACGGCATGGATGTCATACATCATCAGCGTATCGGCATAGTGGTTCGGCGCGTTCGGCTCGGTAGCCCGCGGGTTGAAATAGCTCATCACCGTGTATTGGCTGCTGTCTTCGACAAACTGCACGTTGTTGGCATAGGTGATCGTGACGCCGGGCCCGGCGTTATCGTCGCCGGGATGGGCCAGACCCACCGCATGACCCAATTCGTGCAGGAATACGAACTGGCTGCAACTGCCATTGGGCAGGCTGGTGCCATTGACATACTGGTCGTTGATCCACCTGTCGCCCGCGACCGAACCATCCGCACCGCTGCCGGGCTGGGTACCGCGATAACGGGCAAATGCCCCCGCGCCAACGGTCATCGCCGCCCCGTAAGCCCCGTGCGCCACACCGGCAAGCGCGCGGACTTCGATCTAGGTAT
>JAYTQA010000528.1:0-2357 GCA_043746955.1 bacterium
GCAGCAAGAGTGCCGGGGTCAGCAAGGGTGTTGCCTGCGCGGGATTTGCACCCGTGCGGAACCTGAAACCGCCATTCTCACGCGCCGAACTTCTGCTCCAGCCATTTTTCCAGCCAGTGGATGTTGTAGGTTCCGGTCTGAATGTCAGGCTCGGCCAGAAGCGCGTCAAACAGCGGGATGGTGGTTTCAATCCCGTCGATCACCAATTCGCCCAAGGCGCGTTTCAGCCGCGCCAAAGCCTCGGGCCGGTCGCGGCCATGGACGATCAGCTTGCCAATCAGGCTGTCGTAATAGGGTGGGATCGCATAGCCACCATAAAGCGCTGAGTCCATCCGCACGCCAAGGCCACCCGGCGCGTGAAACACTTTGACGGTGCCGGGCCGTGGCGCGAAATCGGGCAGACGTTCGGCGTTGATCCGCACCTCGATGCAGTGACCATTGATCTCAAGATCGCTTTGGCTGAACGACATCGGCAGACCGGAGGCGACCCTGATCTGTTCGCGCACCAGATCCACCCCAAAGATGCCTTCGGTCACCGGATGTTCGACTTGCAGGCGGGTGTTCATCTCGATGAAGAAAAACTCGCCGTTTTCATAGAGGAATTCAATGGTGCCCGCACCGATGTATTTGATCTTGCGCATGGCATCGGCGCAGACCTCACCGATTTTAGCGCGCAAGGCCGGGGTAATCGCCGGGCCGGGGGCTTCCTCGAACACTTTCTGGTGGCGGCGTTGCAAAGAACAATCCCGTTCGCCCAAATGAACCGCATTGCCCTTGCCATCGCCGAACACCTGAATTTCGATGTGGCGTGGGGTTTGCAGGTATTTCTCGATGTAAACTTCGTCATTGCCAAAGGCGGCTTTGGCTTCGGCGCGCGCGGTGCGAAACGCAATCTCCAGTTCGGTGGGCGTGTTGGCGACCTTCATGCCGCGCCCGCCACCACCGGCAGTCGCCTTGATGATGACCGGAAAGCCGATTTTCGCGGCCACGCCGATGGCGGTTTCATAATCCGGCACGCCGCCGTCAGAACCGGGCACCACCGGGATCCCCAGGCTTTTGGCGGTTTCCTTGGCGGTGATCTTGTCGCCCATGATCCGGATATGTTCGGCATTCGGGCCGATGAAGGTGATGCCGTGATCCTCCAACGCCTGGGCGAAGGCGGCGTTTTCCGACAGAAAGCCGTAACCGGGATGGACCGCCTGCGCGCCGGTGATCTCGCAGGCCGAGATGATCGCGGCTTTGGACAGGTAGCTGAGGGCGGACGACGCGGGCCCGATGCACACCGACTCGTCGGCCATCCGGACATGCATGGCGTCGGCGTCAGCGGTCGAATGGACCGCGACCGATTTGATGCCCATTTCCTGACAGGCGCGGATCACCCGCAGGGCTATTTCGCCCCGGTTGGCGATCAGGATCTTGTCGAAGATCGGCTGTGGGGCCGGATGTGCGGCGGGCTGTGCGGCGGGCTGTGCGGATGAAGCGGCTGCGACCTGGGTGGTTGGTTTGGTCAAGATGCCAGCCTCACTCAACAATCATCAGGGGCGCGCCGTATTCGACCGCTTGGCCATCGGTGGCAAGAATGCGCTTGACCACACCGGCACGCGGGGCGGGGATGTGGTTCATCGTCTTCATCGCCTCGATGATCAGCACGGTCTGGCCTTCGGTCACGGTGGAGCCGACCGACACGAAGGCCGCAGCACCGGGTTCTGCCGACAGATAGACCGTTCCGACCATCGGCGAGGTCACCGCACCGGGGTGCTGGGCGGGGTCTTCGATTGGCGTGGGGGCCGCAGCCTGTGGGGCCGCCATCATCGGGGCCGTCATCATCTGGGGTCCATGCATCTGCGGGGCCGCCATCTGCACCACGGTCACCTGTTTGACCACTTTCACGTCAAGGCTGTCATTGGCACCGTAATCGCGCTTGACCGACAGTTCGGTCAACTCGTTCTTGTTCAGCAGTTCGGCCAGCGCCGAGATGAAGGCCACGTCCGCATCGGGGGAATATTTGCTCATGCAATCCTCTGTTGGCGTCGTTGTTATCGGCACCCTGCGGGTGACTTTGTCGGTTGCCCGCCGGGCCAACCGGGCGTTGAGTTGCATCCTATACGTCAGCCCTGCCCAAAGGAAAAGCATCTGATGCGGATTGGCGCGGTTGGGCGCGATTTCTTCGGCAGGGTGAATATTTACCATTTGATAAAAAAACTGACCTGTGCCAGAATCTGAAAATCACCAAGCTGCGGAGGCCACCATGCCGAATTCGCCCCAGACGCCGGGGATCGCCGCCCACCGTTTGCCGCCCGAGGTGGTGGCGCAAAACTTCGCAGGCTACATGCCGGTTTATGATCCACACGAGGCGC
>JAYTQA010000529.1:0-6260 GCA_043746955.1 bacterium
TCGATGCCATGAAGGCGATCTGGTCGGCCCTGCCTTCCGCCATTGGCGATTTCGCCTTCCAGGCGGCAAACGGGCTGATTGGCGGCGTCGAGGCGATGCTGAACGGTGTCGTCACCCGGATCAACACCTTCATCTCCGGATTGAACGCAGCATTAGCGCTATTGCCCGACTGGGCCACCGGCGAGGGTGGCATCCAGATCGGCACCCTCGATCAGGTCACTCTGGGTCGCGTTGGCAATCCGTTTGAGGGCGCGGCAACCGCTGCCGGGGCTGCAGCGGCAAGTGCGTTCCAGGCGGCAATGGGCAAGACCTATCTCGAGGCGCCTGATCTCGGACTTGGCACCATGGCCAGCGATGCCAAGTCGAATGCCGCAGCCTATTCTGAGGCTGCTAGCATGCTGGCCGACGCCGCCAGCCGGCCGTTGTCCAGCTGGCAGGCGCTGCAGGATGCGATGACCAAGGCCGGGAAGGATGGGGCGACCGCACTTGATGCCGCCACGGTTGCGGCAGACGGGACCACCGACGCCCTCAACGGTGCGGGGACGGCTGCAGGCGGTGCCGGGGCAGCGGGCAAAGCGGCGGCGGATGCGGCGGCCACCGGCTGGAAAGCAGTAACGGCGGCTTTGGCGGATTATGCCACGAAGGCCCGCGATATTGGCGCCGATGTCGGTCAGACGCTGGTCGGAGCCTTCCAGTCTGCCGAAGAGGCGGTGGCCAATTTCGTCAAGACCGGCAAACTGAGTTTTGGCGACCTCGTCACATCGATCTTGGCCGATCTGGCCAAACTCGCGGCGCGCAAGTTCATCCTCGGGCCAATTGCGTCTGCGCTGGATGGCGTGTTGGGCCAGTTCGGTGGTGGCGGTCTGTTTGGCGCTGCCGTCCACCATGCCGGTGGGATCGTAGGAGGCAATGCGCCGATGCGTGCGGTGCCAGTCATAGCCTTTGCCGGGGCACCCCGGATGCATTCGGGTGGGTTTGCCGGTCTGCGACCCGATGAAGTGCCCGCCATCCTGCAAAAGGGCGAGCGCGTGCTCTCGCGGCGGGAAACGGCGGGCTACGTCGCGGGTGGCAATGTCAACATCACGATCCAGACCCGCGATGCCGAAAGCTTCCGCCAGTCGCGCACGCAAGTGGCATCGGACATTGCCCGGGCAGTTTCGCTGGGGCGGAGGGGCATGTGAGTGCGCCCCCGAAAGTGGGAACCGGTTTTGGGGACCAGAGCACGAACTAAGGAGGCAAGGTATGGCGTTTCATGAGATCAGGTTTCCCGACAACATCAGCCGGGGCGCACGCGGCGGACCAGAACGCCGCACGCAAGTGGTTGAACTGGCGAGCGGCGACGAGGAGCGAAACGCGTCATGGGCCAATTCGCGGCGGCGTTATGATGTGGCTTATGGAATCCGTCGCGCCGACGATCTGGCGGCGGTGGTGGCGTTTTTCGAGGCCCGTAATGGGCGGCTCTTTGGTTTCCGCACCAAGGATTGGGCCGATTACAAATCCAGCCTGCCATCGCAGGCGATCACCCCAACCGACCAGAAGATCGGCATCGGCAACGGCAGCTTAAGAACCTTCCAGCTGGCCAAACGGTACACCTCTGGGGCGCAGACTTGGGTCAGGACCATCGCGAAACCGGTGGCTGGAACGGTTCGTGTCGCGCTGGGCGTGGTGGAACAGATGTCGGGATGGACGCTGGACACCACCACTGGCGCCGTCACCTTCGCCGCTGCCCCCGGTAATGGTGTGATCGTCCAAGCCGGGTTCGAATTCGATGTGCCGGTGCGTTTCGACACCGACACGCTCGACGTCACCCTCGATATCGAGAGGCTGGGGTCGATCACCTCAATCCCCCTCCTGGAGATCCGGCGATGAAATCGCTTTCCCCCGCATTGCAGGCTCATCTGATTGAGGCCACCACCACCCTGTCGTGGTGCTGGCGGATATCCCGCGCTGATGGGGTGACACTCGGCTTCACGGATCATGATGCTGTACTGACTTTCGACGCCACTGATTTCGAACCCGAAAGCGGGTTTGCCGCCTCAGAGGTGCGCTCCGGCTCCGACCTTTCCGTCGATGCACAGGACGCCGAGGGCGTGCTGACCTCGGATCGCATCACCGAGACCGACATCATTGATGGGCGCTGGGACGCGGCTGAGGTCGAGTTGTGGCGGGTGAACTGGGCCGACACCAGCCAGCGGGTGTTGATGCGACTTGGCGCGGTGGGTCAAATCCGGCGCGGCCGCATGGCCTTCGTGGCCGAAGTCAGATCGCTGGCGCATGTGCTGGGCCAGACGGTTGGCCGGGCTTATCAGGCCAGTTGCGATGCAGTCCTTGGCGATGGTCGCTGCGGCGTCAACCTTGAGGCTCCGGCTTTCAAGGGCGGTGGTGCCGTCCTGACCCTGATCCGCGACCGGGGCTTTGTCGCCTCTGGCATTGGCACATTTGCGGCCGGGTGGTTCGCGGCGGGCACCGTGGCATGGACCAGCGGTGCAAATGCCGGGCGACGCGCCGAGGTGATGATGCACGAGGTTACGGACAGTGGCGTCAAGATCACCCTCTTGGAGGTGCCAGTGCGGGCGCTCGCCATCGGCGACGGCTTTGTGATCCGCGCCGGTTGCGACAAGCAGCTGGAAACCTGCCGCGACCGTTTTGCCAACACGCTGAACTTTCGCGGCTTTCCGAACATTCCGGGGCAGGATGCGGTGCTGCGCTATGCCGCCAAAGGCGATGCCAATCAGGGGGTGGTGCTGTGATGCCCGCGGATCCGAGCGCCGTGATTGCAGCGGCGCGCAGGTGGCTCGGCACGCCCTACCATGATCAGGCGAGCCTCTGCGGCGTCGGCTGCGATTGCCTTGGTCTCGCGCGCGGCGTCTGGCGCGATCTGGTGGGGGCAGAGCCGCATGCCATCCCGCCTTACAGCCGCGATTGGGGCGAGACGGGTGTCCGTGAAGTTCTGGCCGATGGCGCGCGGGCCATGATGATCGAGATCCCCGTGGGCCAAATCGGACCCGGCGCGCTGGTCCTGTTTCGCATGACCCCGCGCGCCATCGCCAAGCATGTCGGCATTCTGACGTCCCCCAACCACTTCATCCATGCCTATGACCGCTTGGGTGTGATCGAAGAGGCGCTGACCACCGCTTGGGTCCGCCGCATCGCCTTTGCCTTCCGGTTTCCCACCGCAACCCCGACATCAGAAAAGACCTGACCCATGGCATCCATCGTATTGGGTGCTGTCGGCTCGGCCCTCGGGGCCGGGTTCGGCGGCACCATCCTCGGCCTTTCCGGTGCGGCCATCGGCGGCATGATCGGCTCTTCCATCGGATCGGTGATCGATTCCGCACTGGTGGCATCGCTGTCACCGGGCCAGCGCATCGAGGGCGCGCGGCTCGATAGTCTGCGCATCACCTCCGCGACAGAGGGTGCCGTGATCCCGCGCCTGTTTGGCCGGATGCGGCTCGGCGGCAACATCATCTGGGCCACAGATTTTTCCGAAGAGGTGAACACGACCAAGTCAGGCGGCAAGGGTGGCGGGCCCAAGGTCACCACCACCGAATACATCTATTCAGCGTCCTTCGCGGTGGGGCTAACGGAAGGGCCGATCACCGGCATCGGGCGCATCTGGGCCGATGGCAAACCGATGGACATGATTGGTGTGACCTGGCGCTGGTATTCCGGCTCCGAGGTTCAGACGGCTGATCCGTTCATTGCGGCCAAGATGGGGGCGTCCAGCACACCGGCGTATCGCGGCCTCGCCTATGTGGTATTTGAGGGTCTGGCACTGACCGCCTTTGGCAACCGCCTGCCGCAGCTGTCTTTTGAGGTGTTCGCCCCACTGGCCGATGCCGACTCCGCCGAGGGTCTGGTGCGGGCGGTCACCATGATCCCGGCCTCGGGCGAGTTCGCTTATGCGACCGAGGTGGTCAAAAAGACCGATACTGGCACGAGTTCTGCCGAGAACGTCAATGCGGTGGCTGATACATCGGACATGGACGTGTCCCTCGACCGGCTCGAGGCGATGGCTCCGGCGGTGGCCAGCGTCAGTTTGGTGGTGGCGTGGTTCGGCAACGATCTGCGTGCGGGCAATTGCACGATCCGCCCCAAGGTCGAGGTCGCGGCTAAAACCACGGTGCCGCTTTGGTCGGTGAATGGCGTGGTGCGGGCAGGAGCGCCGGTGATCAGCCAGATTGATGGCAAGCCAGTCTATGGCGGCACCCCTGCGGACTTCTCAGTGGTGCAGGCTATACAGGCGATCAAGGCGCGCGGGTTGCGGGTGACGTTCTACCCATTCCTGATGATGGACGTGCCACTCGGCAACACCCTGCCGAACCCCTGGTCGGACAATGCCGCCGGTGTCGGGCAGGCGACCCTGCCATGGCGGGGCCGGATCACCTGCTCGCCTGCGGTGGGTTTTGCAGGGTCGGTCGACAAGACCGCCCCTGCGGCGGCGCAGGTCGCGGCATTTTTTGGGGCTGCGACACCCGGCAACTTCGCGGTCTCAAACACCACGGTGACGTGGATCGGCGGGGCGGATTGGGGCTTTCGCCGCATGATCCTGCACTATGCCCATCTCTGTGCGGCGGCAGGCGGCGTCGATGCCTTTCTGATCGGATCGGAGATGGTCGGGCTGACCACGATCCGGAGCGGGGCCAGCACCTATCCGGCCGTCACCGCGCTGAAGGCGCTGGCGGCGGATGTGCGCGCGATCCTCGGTGCCAGTACCAAGATTGGTTATGCGGGCGACTGGTCGGAATACTTCGGGCACCACCCGGGCGACGGGACCGGCGATGTGTTCTTCCACCTCGATCCCTTGTGGGCGGACACGAACATCGACTTCGTCGGCATCGACAATTACATGCCGATCTCCGATTGGCGCGACGGGTTTGATCACCTCGACGCCACCGTGGCCCCGGCGATCTATGATCGCGCCTATCTGCAATCGAACATTGCGGGCGGCGAGGGGTTTGACTGGTTCTATGCCAGCCCCTCCGACCGCGTCAGCCAGACCCGGACGCTGATCACCGACGGTGGCGTGGGCAAACCGTGGGTGTTCCGCTTCAAGGATCTGCATTCCTGGTGGAGCAACCCACACTTCAACCGCCCGGGCGGGGTGGAAAGCGGCGCGGCCACGGCTTGGGTTCCGCAATCGAAACCGTTCTGGTTCACCGAACTGGGCTGCCCGGCTGTCGACCGTGGCACCAACCAGCCGAACGTGTTCTTCGATCCGAAGTCGTCGGAAAGTCAGGTGCCCTATCATTCGCGCGGCTGGCGCGACGATGCAATCCAGCGCGCTTATCTGGAAGCGACCTTCACCTATTGGGGCGAAGTCACCCACAACCAGGTCTCCGCCCTCTACGCCGCCCCGATGGTGAGTGTGGCCAATTGTGCGGTCTGGACCTGGGACGCGCGCCCCTATCCGTTCTTTCCACAAGCCACCGATATCTGGTCAGACGGGCCGAACTGGCGGCTCGGCCATTGGCTGACCGGACGGCTCGGGGCCGTCTCGCTCGCCGCCCTCGTCCGCCGCCTTTGCCTGCGCGCTGGGCTGGCAGAGGACCGGATCGACGTTTCCAGCCTCTGGGGTGCGGTCGAAGGCTATGTCATCACGGCGCTGGAAAGCCCACGTGCCTCGATCAGCATGCTGGCGCAGCACTTCGGCTTTGATGCGGTCGAGAGCGAAGGCCGGATCCGCTTCATCATGCGCGGCCAGCGCGTCGTGGCGACGATCACACCGGACGCCATGGTCGCAGCCTCTGGCTCGGGCGATGTCATGGAGCTGACCCGGGCGCAGGAAACCGAACTGCCGCAGGCGCTGAAGTGGCAGTTGGCGCGCGCCGATGAAGATTACGACGCGGTGATCGTCGAGGCACAGCGCGTCACGGTCACCGCTGCCCGCATCGCCTCGGAGTCCTTCGCGGTAGCGGTGCCGCCCGAAGAAGCAGAGCGCCGCTGTCGCCGGGCGTTGATGGAAACATGGGCCGGGCGCGAAAGTGCGGTGTTCAAACTGCCGCCCTCGCGGCTGGCGCTCGATCCCTGCGACGTGATCCATCTCGACCATGACGGGCGGCTGACCGAGTTCCGGCTGATCTCGGTCGGCGATGCTGGCGCGCGCAGCATCGAAGCGCGGCGTCAGGACCGCGCGGTCTATGATCTTCCGCCCGGAACCGCCCGCGCCGCCACCTTGGCCCGTCCGGTGAACTTCGGCGCACCGCAAGTGCTGTTTCTCGACCTGCCGCAGCTGAGCGACAGCATTCCCGCCCACCAAC
>JAYTQA010000530.1:0-2354 GCA_043746955.1 bacterium
CCTGCGACCAGTTGCTGATTGATGCCAAGCCGCCGCGTGACGCAATCCTGCCCGGTGGCAACGGTCTGCCCTTCGACTGGCGGCTGTTGGCCAAACGCCGCTGGCTGCGGCCATGGATGCTCGCCGGGGGGCTGACGGCGGAAAATGTGGCTGAAGCGGTGCGCCTGACCAACGTGGCCCAGGTCGACGTCGCCTCCGGGGTGGAAAGCGCTCCCGGCTGCAAAGACCACGCCAAAATCACCGCCTTCATCGCCGCGGCCAACGGATCCAATTGAGCGCTTGCGCGCAAGTCTTTTTTCTCGGCTCTGGCCAAACGGCCAACCGCCTCGGGCATGCCTCCGGCGGGAGTATTTTCGCCCAAGTGAAATCGCAAGGCTGATCCTTTGCCATTCACTTTGGCCCAAATATCCTCGGCGGGTGCGGAGCCCTTGCGAGGAAGGGGCCGACAGCCCCCTTTTCTATCGTCCGGCATGGCGCTAGGTAGGGTGGCAGCCCGTGAGGAGACGTAAAATGGCCAAGGACAATCCGAATTCCTTCATGACCGGGCCTGATGAGCAGGGCCGGTTTGGCCGGTTCGGCGGCCGTTTTGTGTCCGAAACCCTGATGCCGCTGATCCTTGACCTTGAAGCGCGCTATGAATTTGCCAAGACCGACCCGACCTTTTGGGCGGAAATGGCTGACCTCTGGAAGCATTATGTCGGCCGCCCGTCGCCGTTGTATTTCGCGCCGCGTCTGACCGCCCATCTCGGCGGGGCCAAGGTCTACCTGAAGCGGGACGAGTTGAACCACACCGGCGCGCACAAGATCAACAATGTGCTGGGCCAGATCATCCTCGCCCGCCGGATGGGCAAGACCCGGATCATTGCCGAGACCGGGGCCGGCCAGCACGGGGTCGCGGCCGCCACGGTTTGCGCCAAGTTCGGCCTGAAATGCGTGGTCTATATGGGCGCGCATGATGTCGAACGCCAGGCCCCCAACGTGTTCCGGATGCGGCTCTTGGGGGCCGAGGTCATTGCGGTCACCTCAGGCCGTGGCACGCTGAAGGATGCGATGAACGACGCCCTGCGCGACTGGGTCACCAATGTGCGCGACACGTTTTATTGCATCGGCACCGTCGCGGGGCCACATCCCTATCCCGCCATGGTCCGCGATTTTCAGTCGATCATCGGCCAGGAGGTCCGCTGGCAGTTGGCGGAGCAGGAGGGTGCGGGCCGGCTGCCCGACACGCTGGTGGCGGCGATTGGTGGCGGCTCCAACGCGATGGGCCTGTTCTTCCCGTTCCTCGACGATCCGACCGTCAACATCATCGGGGTCGAGGCGGGCGGCAAAGGTGTCGATGACCGGATGCAGCATTGCGCCAGCCTGACCGGCGGCCGCCCAGGTGTTCTGCACGGCAACCGCACTTACCTGTTGCAAGACCCCGATGGCCAAATTCTGGAAGGCTTCTCGATCAGCGCGGGTCTTGACTACCCGGGCATTGGCCCGGAACATTCCTGGCTGCACGACATCGGCCGGGCGCAATATGTCTCGATCACCGATGTCGAGGCGTTGGCGGCGTTCCAGCTTTCCTGCCAGCTGGAAGGCATCATTCCGGCGCTGGAGCCGAGCCATGCGCTTGCCCATGTGATGAAGATCGCGCCGGGCTTACCGCGCGACCATATCATCGTGATGAACATGTGTGGCCGGGGCGACAAGGATATCTTCACCGTGGCCAAGCACCTTGGTTTCGACATGAAGATTTAGCGCCAGTGGCCAAGCACCTCGGCTTCAACCTGCCTTTTTGAGGCAACGGCCCACCCAAGATTTTTCGCCGAAAAATCTTCGGGCTTGCCTCAGGATGTGCCGTCTTGCCCGCCTTTTGATTTTTCGCAGAAAAATCGCCCTCGCCTCAGTTGGCCGGAACCACCGGCACCACCTGCACATCCGCGCCAATCGGGGCCACCAGCATGCCCTTCTTCCAGACCCCCTCGCTGACCTGATCCTTCTTGTAGGTCAGTTTGCCCTGACCCTCGCGCTGGCCCGCCACGAACCTGCCCTCATAGACCTCGCCACCCGGATAGGTTGCGACCCCGGTCCCCTCGATCACCCCGGCCTTCCAGGTGCCGACATAGGAAAACCCGTCCTTCATCGTCAGACTGCCGGTGCCATCGCGCAAACCTGCGGTGAAATGGCCCGTGTAAACCGAGCCATCGGGATAACTCGCAACCCCCTCGCCCTCCCGCACGCCGGCTTTCCAGGTGCCGTCGTAGGTGTAGCCGCCCGGATCGCTCATCACCCCATTGCCGTCCGGCTGGCCCGCGACAAACGCGCCCTCATAAACCTCGCCGCCGCCAAAGCTGGCGCGGCCCTTGCCC
>JAYTQA010000531.1:0-6237 GCA_043746955.1 bacterium
TAGTGCTGGGCATAGTATTGCTGCGGCGAGAAACTCAGCCCCTGATTGGTCATCGTCTCGCCTTGGATGACGAACTGGTTCAGCGTCGTGTAGGGCACCGATCCGCCCGTAAATCGCCCCAGCCGCGCCCCATCGGCCAGGAAGGCGAAGATTTCACTGCCGGGTATCGCTGCCGAAAAAGCCATCCCAAGCGCGGTCGTGCCCGTGACCCGGCAGGCGATCATCACCGTGAAGTTGTAGCCGTCCACGGCGGTCTTCATCGCACCCGGCGTCGCCACCTGCATGTACTGCGCGCCGTTGAAGCTGACGCAGGGCTTGCCGCCGACCTGTGCGGCCTTGAAGGTCGGTTGAAGCCCGCCCGTCGCCTGCGCCGCGACGATCCCGCCCGTGCCGTCCGTCCACGAGGTCACCGCAGCCCCATCGGCCAAGGCCAGATCGGACGCGGCAAACCGTGCCACGAGGGCGCCTTGCTGCGGCAGGACCGTGGCCGATCTGCCCCTGTCCCGCTGCCGGTTGAAGTCCAAGCTCAATCTATTGCGCATTTCTGACCTCACAGATGCGAAACGGAGGCAAGGCCCGGTGTCGTCGAATAGGCCCAGAGCCGCACGCCCAATGTCACCCCGCCGAACCAGGCTGACAGGGCGGAAATGCCGTCGATCAGATCGTAGCGGCGCAGATAAATGCCGCCGTCCTGACTGCCGGGGGCAGCTCCGGTCGTGGCCTGCACCACGATGTCGCCCGCACCAAGGTTTTGGACGCGCGGCATTGTCGTCACGTCGTTCGCGGTCAACTGGGTCCAGGTGGCGGCAATCAGTGTCACGTTACCATTGTAGGCCATCAGATCAGTCCTTTGATTGAGGAGAAAAGGGTCATCAGAACCACCTTCCCACCGCTTTCAGGTGGCAGGTGTCGGCGCGCCTGGCATCGGTCTTGTCGCGGGCGCTGAAGGTGGCCGTGGTGGTGGTGGGTGCTGCGTCCAGGCAGACGGCCGACAGGACAACCGCCTGCGCAGTGCCGTTCACCACGGGGGCCGCGATGAAGGCAGCCGGATAGGTCCAGGTCACCGCTGCAGAGGTCGAAGCCGCCAAGGTCGTGAAGCATTCCAGCGTGCCATCAGCGTAGCGCGTCCATTTGCCATTGGCGTTCGATCCGGTCTCGATGACGCCCAGCATCGCCTCGACCGTCCAGGCGGCATTCGTGGCCCCTGAAGCCGCGTTGCAGATCACCCGCACCGTCTGGCCGGCCTGCACCGTCGCCACGGCCGAGGCATCCGAGGCCTTGATGCTCAGCGCCCCGGTCGACTGGTTCGTGATGGAAAAGCCAAATCCGGGCACAACCGCGCTGGCGGTTGGCAGCACGACGTTCTGCACCGCCGTTCCGGTGAAGACCTGACGGTGCATGCTGGCGGCGGTCAGCGTCGTGGTGCCCGCCGCCGTCGCTGCGGTGGCATAGCCCGTAAGAGCGCCCAGACCCAAAGGCAGGCTCGGCTGGCCCGTGCCGCCATTCGCCCCTGCCAGCACCTGGCGCGTATCGAAAATCCGGTACCAGTTGCATGCGGCGCTGCCGACCGTCTGGCCGCGTTTCCAGTCCGACTGCCAGAGGGTGCCGCCGTAGATGGTGCCACCGTCGACAATGACCGTGGCGCCGCCAAGTTCGCTGCTTTCATCGGCATCCGGTGCGCGCTTCCAGGCGCCGGATGATGCGAGGTAGATGCCATTCTCGGAGGCTGTCGTCTGCCCTGCCACGAGGATCCGCAGGCCCTCGAGCGTCGTCAGACCGTCGATGGTCAAGAGCCCGCCCGTCGTCAGGTTGATATTGGTCAGGGCGATGCCGCGGGCCGGCTGCTTTATACTGTGCTTGTCGATGATCTGGTCGGTGACCCAGCCGCTGCCACTCCAGAAGACGAAGGCAAACCGGCCCGAGACCAGCGGCAGCGTCGTCAAGGCGTCGATCGTCGCCGCATCCGGCGGGGTCAGCGTGATCAGGCCGCTGGCCAGATTGCGCACGAAAAAGCCCCAGCCGACATCGAGGCCGCTGGACGCAGGCAGTGTCAGCGCCCAGGTGCCCGAACAATCCACCAGGCGGCCGCGCTGCGCCACCGTCACCGTGGTGGCAGCGGTTCGGGCGCTGTAGGTCGCAAAGGCGGTGCCCAAGGTGCCCAAGGCTGTCGCGGCCGTGCCATCGGCGCCCAGGAGCCCGACGAGAAACAACCGCTCGGAATTGATGTAGGCCTTCTGCGACCCTTCGGTGACCGGGCCCGTGAAGTCTGAAGATGCGGATAAAGCCGTCATGTTAGCTGCTCCAAGCGGGGTTAGAATCTAGTGTCCAGGCAGGGGTCGCATCGGTATTCCAGGCGCTCGGAATCAGGCTGCCCAGTGTGGCTGCAATCCACGGGCCGGCCGTCAGGCCCACGCCGCGCACCCGGATCATCGTGCGGGCCGAATGGAGGAGGGACTGGGCCTGCGTGGCGGCCGAGGTATCTGCCATCCGCGTCCAGCGGGCGTTCGCGTCATTGACGTCGGTGCCTTCGGCCATCTCGACATGATAGGTGTCGGCACCCGGTGCTGGCCGCCATCCGATGACGCAGCGCGTGGCATCGCCGGGGATGCGGCGGGCAAAGAGGCCCTTCACGATCGGCACGATTGGCCTGCGCGGCAAGTTGGACGTGACAAGCGGCGGCGCCACGACGCCCGTCTCGGCCGTATGCACCGAGGGGTCTTCGGTCACCGCATCGATCGCCACTTCGTAAAGGCCGCGCGGGCGGCAGGTCAGCACCTTGGCCATCGTCGAATAGGTCGCAGCCAGCCCGAAGGCGACATGGGTGCGCTCACGCGTCTGGCCACCCGATTCCGGCGTGAAATCCGGCGCTGCGGCGAGGATCACCTCATAGTCCGAAGCCCCGGCCGTCACGGCGATCGGATCGGTCTGGCTGCCATTGGCGCGGCGCAGGGCCACCACGTTGGACCCGGTGATTGCCAGGGGTTCAGATACCTTCAAGGCCCGCGTTGCGGCATTCCAGCCCACGACTTCGGCCTGTTTGCCCCAGCCCACCATATCGTGCTGCACCGCGATCAGGTCGCCGAAGGCCGGGATGAAGCCTTCCATCTCGGTTCCGAAATGCACGATCTTGCGTCGGTAGCGGTTGCAGGCGGCCTGATACATCAACTCGCGCATCGCCTGGGCGGGGTTGTCGATGCCCTCGAGCGTCACCTTGGCCGGCTTCAACGCCGTCGAACCGGGCAGCTTTGCCGTCACGCGCCGCGGCGCCCAGGTCGTGGCATCGAAATAGGTGCCCGTGATCGCATCGGCCGTCATCGACGTCGGCTGCAGATAGTCCACCGCAAAGGAGCCCTTGATGATGTTGCGCATGCTGAACATGGCCACCGGCACCGTGGCAGGCGCATCGCGCACCACCCGCACGACCCCGCCCATCATGATGGGCTTGGCGCGGCCGGCGGCGGCAATCTTGCGCATTGCCTCCCACCAGCTGGTGGCACTGTCGAACCGGTAGCTGAAGCTGTCCTGACGCGCGGTCCAGACCGCATCCAGCGCCAGCAGCCCCGCCAGATCGATCCGTGCATCGGCGAGTTTCGCGCCGTAGTCGGTTGACCGGCAGGCATCGGCCAAAGCCCAGGCGATCGAGGTCGAGGCGACCGGCGCGGACCAGGCCGTGCCGTTCCACACCGGGATCTTGCGGGTCGCAAGGACGGCCACCTTGCGGCTGGCCTGCACCGACAGGCTGTTGGTCGCCCGCATCCGGAGCGCCACCAGTGTCACGGGGCCAAAGTCAATCGGATCGGCCATATAGGACCGCAGACCCCCGACCAGAAGCTGGTTGCCGGTGGTCGACGGATCGGCCTGCGCGTCAGTACGCCAGGCGCGCACCTTGTAGCGGCCGGGTGTGACGAGGGTGTAGCTCATCGACTGCCGCACCGCCGTCACGGTCTTGGCCGTGATCGAGGCATCCTCCAGCAGGGTCCAGGAGCCTGTCGCCACGCCCAGGTCGTTCACCTGCTGCGCCTCGACGTGGTAGCCCACCGTGAAAGGATTGAGGTTGCCGCTGCCATCGGTGGTGAAAAGCCCGCTCGGCAAGACGAAATCCACCGACAGACGCTGGGCCACCGTGCCTGCGGCGGAGGCCACAAACCCCGAGACGCCGCCCAGCACATCGTGGATGTAGCAGGCGCCCGAGGTCCCGGTGGCCGGCGTGGTCACGGTGAAGGTGTCGACGGTCAGAACCGTGATCAGATAGACGTCGCTGACCCCGCTGCCGGTGGTGAAATTGAGGTATTTCGCCTGACCCGAGCCAAACCCATGCGCCGTCAGGGTCACGGTCACCGTGGTGCCGGACCGGCTCCATGTCCCGGACTTGCGCCCGATCAGCTCCTGCCCGCTGACCTCGACCGAGGTGATCACGTCGGTCGGAAACAGCGTCACGTGGCCGTGGGGCCCGACGATTTCGGTCTGGATTTCGGGGAAGGCCGCGATCGGCGTGTCCTCGATCCGGATCTCTTCGATGCTGTACTCACCGGCGCCAAGGCAGAGGAGCTGGTAGACGAACTGCTCTTCGCCGACATATTCCCAATAGGGCTGTGCCGCGAGGTCGGGGAAGGACAGGACCCGGCCATACTGGACCGGTATCGGCGCCTCGATGCGCGCGGCATTGCCCTGGGCTTGCAGCGTGTAGGTCGGCGAAGGTGACGGCAGCGTGGACTGACGCGGCACCGGCATCAGGGCATTGATCAGCGCGGCCCCGGCCAGCTGGATGCCCATCGTGGTGCCCGCCAGGATCAGTCCCTGAACGCCGGTTGCACCGGCGGCGATGCCGGTGGCAATGCCGGCCGCCCAAGGCGCAAAGGCCAGCAGCGCTATCGTCAGCAGCATGCGCAGCGGATTTGACCCACCGCCGCCACCGCCCCTTGCGAGGCAGATGAACATCAGGACATCGCCGTCGCGCAGCTTCCGGCCCCAGGCATGCGGCAGGATGTACTTGCCATTGAGCATGGCGATTGCCGGACGCTTCCCCCGCGGGCGCAGCGCCCTGATCTTGCGCGGCCGGTGCAAAAGGCGGGTGCTGATCAGATAGGGGTCGAACGGGTTTTCGCGGGTGATAACCTGAGCCTTCATGCCCGCCACCGGTAAAAGCCCACGATGTGATAGCCCAAGCCCGCCAGACGCCCTGGCACGGTGTAGATGACACCCGCACCCTCGACGGCATGCAGAACACCAGGTGCCTCATCCGGACAGATCCAGATACCGACGTGGCAGGGCCGCGCGCCCTTGGCCATCAAGACGGCATCGCCTTCAACTGGCGTTAGAACGGGGTCCCAACCGCGCGTTACCGGCTCGGCGGAAAGGGCATGGCGCGTCGCACGGGCGTCCTTCGCATCGATGCTGACCGCCGGCACATCCCAGCCAAAGCGTTCAAGCCAGACGCTGCGCGCAAAGGCCCAGCAATCGGCCGTTCCCGCGACCCACGGCATGCCGATCAAAGCGGCTGCCCAGTGGTTCACGGTGTCGGCCGTCATCGCGCAAGCCCCGGGAAGGTCGCCAGCTCATAATCGAGGTTGGGGACCGGCAGATCGAGCAGGTTCGGAAAACCGGTCACCGCCCTGACCTGCAGCGGCGTCGCCGTCACCTGGCTCAATTCCATCTCCGGGGGCGGATTGTTCTCCGGCCCGACCGTCAACTGGTCCGACAGATAGCCACGGTAAATCGCCGTCGTCGGGCGCGGATCGCCGTTCGCGGCCTCCAGCTGGGCCGTGATGTCGGTGGACACGTTGTCGATCGTCAGCACGCATTGCGGCAGTGACGCCGAATCCTGATCCGGCGGCACGATGTCGAAGGCATAGGCCACGAAGGTCACGATCAACCCGGCATCGCGGGGCGCCGTGGCATCCAGGCGGGCATCCAGGCTCGCGTTGTCACGCACAACCCGGATCGGGACAGAGAAGGCCGGATGCCAGATTTCGAGCGTGTGGTAGATGACCTCATCGGCAGGGGCCGAGGCATAGGCTGCCTTGAGGGCATCGGACAGGGTGGGATCAGGCATTCCGCACCTCCATCTTGCCTTTGACTGTCCAGATCAGGCCGGGTCCGGCATTGGCGGCATAGGGTCCGGTAAAGCTCGCCTCGGCGCGGATCAGCCCGCCGCCGGTCGCAAGCGGCATGATCACCCAGGCGCCACCGCCGGCGAAGCCAAGCGCATTGCCATTGCCATCGGATGGCACAAAAAGG
>JAYTQA010000532.1:0-2342 GCA_043746955.1 bacterium
ACCATGGGCGATGCCCAGACCGTGGCCAAACTGTCCGCCACCCCGATCGCCTTGCCCAATGGCCGCCATGTCGTGCTGTCGGACTTAGGCAGCGTGACCGACACCAGCAAGGAACTGCGCAGCTTTTCCCGGTTGGGCGAACAGCAGGTCGTGACCTTCTCGGTGTTCCGCGCCAAGGGCGCCTCCGAAGTGTCGGTGGCCAACACGGTCAACGCTGCACTGGCTGACATCCGCAAAGCCCACCCCGAAGCCAATATCAAGATGATCGACGACACCGTGTTCTACACGCTGGGCAATTACCACGCCGCAATCGACACTCTGCTCGAAGGCGCTTTGCTCGCGATCATCGTGGTGATGATCTTCCTGCGCAACTGGCGGGCCACGCTGATTTCCGCCATCGCCTTGCCCTTGTCAGCGATTCCGACCTTCTGGGTGATGAACATGCTCGGGTTCTCGCTCAACCTCGTCAGCTTCCTGTCGCTGACCCTGGCCACCGGTATCCTGGTCGACGATGCGATTGTGGAGATTGAGAATATCGCCCGCCATATCCGGATGGGTAAAACCCCGTTCCGTGCGGCGATTGATGCCGCAGATGAAATCGGCCTTGCGGTCATCGCCACCACATCGACCATCATCGCGGTGTTTGTGCCGGTGTCGTTCATGCCCGGCATCCCCGGCCAATACTTCCGCCAGTTCGGGATTACCGTGGCCGTCGCCGTGGCTTTCTCGCTGCTGGTCGCCCGCCTGATCACGCCGATGATGGCCGCCTACTTCATGCGCGCCTCGGATGCGGGCACCGTCCACGGCAACCGCGACGGCGTGTTCATGAAAAGCTACCTGTGGTTGGTCAAGGCCACCACCGGCACCTGGCACTTTGGCCCGGTGCCGTTTGGCCGCTATTACCTGACGCTGGTGGCAGCCATCGGGGCGGTGATCGTCTCGGTCATGCTGCTGGCCCAGGTTCCCGGCTCGTTCATCCCGCCGGAAGACGCCAGCCGGATCACGGTTTCCGTCGAACTGCCACCCGGCAGCACCTTGGCCGAAACCGACAAGACCACCAATGTCATCTATCAGAAGATCAAGGATATCCCCTACATCGACCAGGTGTTTATCCTCGGTGGGGCGTCGCCGACCGGCGAACTTGACGTGCGGCGCGCTGCGGTGACCGTCACCCTGCAAAAGCTGGATCAGGGCCTGTGGCTGAAACTCAGCCAGCTTGGCCGCAAAATCCCACTGATCGGCTTCCTCGTGCCAGAGGTCAAGAATACCGGCCGCCCGGTGCCGCAAAACCAGATCGAGGCCGAGATTTTCAAACGCCTCGCCACCATCCCCGACATCCGGGCGCTGAAACTGGATAACCGGGGCACGCGCGAACTGACCTTCTCGGTTCTGGCCGACAATCAGGCCGATCTTGATCGGGCGGTGCGGATGCTGGAGGCGGCCACCCGTGGCAACTCCGCCCTCGCCGACGTGTCCGCCGAAGGTGCGCTGCCGCGACCCGAACTGCAGATCACCCCGCGCGCCGCCGAGGCTGCCCGCCTTGGCATCACCGCCCAGCAGATCGCCGCCGCTGTCCGGGTGGCCACGATTGGCGACTACGATTCGTCGCTCGCCAAAGTGTCGATCGACAACCGCCTGATCCCGATCCGGGTCCGGATGAACGACGCCAACCGCGAGAATGTGAACCGGATCGCCAATCTCAAGGTGCAAACCAACACCGGCGTCATGGTGCCGCTGTCCGCGGTCGCCGATATCCGGCTGGGCGAAGGCCCGGCCACGATCTCGCGCCTCAACCGCTCCAAACTGGCTGTGCTCGGGGCGAACCTGCCGGTCGGCGTGGCACTGGGCACCGCTACCAAAGCCTTTACCGATGCGGCAGCCACGGTCACTCTGCCCGGCACCGCGCGGATTGAGGCCGGCGGCGATTCGGAGGTGCAGGCCGAACTGTTCGGGTCTTTCATCAAGTCGATGCTGCTGGGCCTGATGCTGATGCTGTCGGTGCTGATCTTGCTGTTCCGTTCGGCCATCCAGCCCTTCACCATCCTTTTGTCGCTGCCGTTGGCGATTGGCGGGGTGGCGACGGCGTTGCTGCTGACCGGGTCCGCGCTGTCGATGCCGGTGCTGATCGGCTTTTTGATGCTGATGGGGATCGTCGCCAAGAACGCCATCCTGCTGATCGACTTCGCCATCGAGATGCGGGCGCGCGGCTTTGCCCGGGTGGCAGCCGTGGTCGAGGCTGGCCACAAACGCGCCCGTCCGATCGTGATGACCTCGATTGCCATGTCGGCTGGCATGTTGCCCTCGGCTTTGGGTGTCGGCGAAGGCGGTGCCTTCCGCGCGCC
>JAYTQA010000533.1:0-6222 GCA_043746955.1 bacterium
GGACAGCTATTCCGCGATCTTGGCGATGGTGGCAGGCGGGGAGGGCTGGACGATCCTGACCCCCTTGGCCTTGCACCACGCCGCAAGGTTCCGCCCGGCAGTGTCGGTCGCACCGCTACCCTTTGCGCCCCTTGAACGCAGCCTGTCGCTGTCGGCGCGGGCGGGAGTCTTGCGGGAGATTCCGGGGCAAGTGGCCACGCGGTTGCGCGGTCTGGTGGATGAACAGGTGCTGAAACCGGCGCTGCGCGATTGGCCATGGATGGCGGGGAGCCTCAGGCTTTTGTAGCCGCAATCCCCGAAAAAGCTGGTGGTCCACATGTGGACACTTTTCAAAATCATTGAAAATCAAGTGGTTAGTATTTTTCGTTGATTTTTCGTTTACCAATTTCGCCTGCGGCCCGGATCGCAAACGGGTCTGACCGGCTTAGCCCTTCACATCCAGTGCGGCATCCACCAAAGCGGCGGCGATGAAATCCAGTTCAGCCTCGGTCAGCCGGGTTGGCAGCCGCACGTCGCAGGCGCGCATCAGCATGGCGCGGGTCTGCGGCAACTCCGGCGTCACGCCCAGAAACTGCCAGTTCCAGAAGGCGCGGGCATTGTCTTCGGACAGGCCAAAGATCTGAACCGCCACGCCGCGCCGTTTGGCTTCGGTCTGGAAGTGGCGGGCTTGCGCGTCGGTCCAGTCGCCGGTCAGGTTGAACTGGATGGAATCGGGGGCGCGTTCCTCGGGCGGCAGCGCGGGCGGTACCGCCAGCCATGCGCTGGCATTCAGCCGCGCGGCCACCCGGTCGTGGCCGGCACGACCCTTGGCAACCCGGCCCGCCACTTCGGGCAATTGCGGGCGGATCACCGCGGCGGACAGGTTCTGCATCCGCATGTTGTAAAGCGGCAGCTTGTTTTGCCACATCATGTAGCTGTTTTGCAGGCCGGGGTGTTTCTTCCAGTTATGCTCATAGGCGCCCGACATGATGACGGCACGGGCGGCCAGTTCCGGGTCGTCGGTGATCAGCATGCCACCCTCGCCCGCATTGACCAGCTTGTAGGACTGGAAGCTGAAACAGCCGATCTTGCCGATCGTGCCGATTTTGCGGCCACGCCATTCGGTGCCCAAGGAATGGGCGGCATCCTCGACCACCGGCACGCCAGCCGCGTCACAAAGCGCCAAAATCGCATCCATATCAGAGGTATGGCCGCGCATATGGCTGATCAGCACCGCGCCCGCGCCCGGCAGTTTGGCGGCAAAATCCGCCAGATCGACGCGGTAGTTCGACCCCACCTCCACCAGTACCGGCGTACAATCAGCGTGCAGGACGGCCGAGGGGACGGCGGCAAAGGTGAAAGCCGGGATCAGCACCGGGGCACCGCGCGGCAGGTCCAACGCCTTCAGCGACAGGAACAACGCAGCCGAGCAGGACGACACCGCCAGCGCGTACCGACTGCCCAACAGTTCGGCAAACTCCCGCTCCAGCATCGCCACCGGCGCACCTTCGGCGGCGGTATACCGGAACAGATCGCCCGAGATCAAAAGCCGCTCAATCTCGGCCCGCGCCGAGGCGGGGATCGGTTCGGCATCATAGACATTGGGGGCAAGTGCGGTTCCGTCCGGGGCCATGGTTGCAGCTTTCCTGAAACTCTTCTTTAGGAAAACTTTAAACCTCAGGTTGGTAACACGCCAGTGACAATCGAGTGTGACGGACGATTTCCGCCTATAACCCCAACCTGTCGCGGATTGAATACCATGTCATCGCAAGCAGCAGCAGGGGCCAGCGGAATCCGGGTCCGCCGGGGAAGGCGGTTTGCGGGATCGCGGCCATCAGATCGAAGCGTTCGTTCTGGCCCGCAACCGCCTCGGCCAATATCCGGCCAGCCAGGGTCGCCATCGCCACGCCGTGCCCGGAATAGCCCGAGGCGGACAGGACATTCTGCGCCGGACGGATGAAACACGGCATCCGGTTCAGGGTAATCGCGAGGGTGCCACCCCAGGCATAGTCAATCTTCACATCCGCCAGTTGCGGATAGATGCGCCGCAAAGGTTTTCGCACGGTGCGCACAATGTCGGGAAACCGGTAGCCATAGGTTTCGCCACCGCCGAACAACAGCCGGTTGTCCTCGGACAGCCGCCAGTAGCTCACCACGAACTTGGTGTCGGCCACGGCCACCGGTTCTGACAGAATTTCCCGTGCGCGGTCGCCCAAAGGTTCGGTCGCTACGATGAAATTGTTGATCGGCATCACGCGGGCGGCCACTTTGGCATCCAATCCCCCCAGATAGCCGTTGCAGGCGAGGATCACCTGCCCCGCCCGCACCTGACCCGAGGCGGTGCGAACCAAAGGCTTTGGGCCGGGTTCAATTGCCGTCACCTCTGAGCGTTCATAAAGCTTGGCGCCGGCAGTCAAAGCGGCCTTCGCCAGTCCCAAGGCGTAATTTAGCGGGTGGACATGGCCCGCGTCGCGGTCAATCTCGCCGCCTTTGAAGGCTGACGAGCCGATCAGGCGGCGGATGCCGTTTTGGTCGAGCGGTTCAATAAAAGCGTAGCCGTAGTCGCGCTGAAGCTTTTCGGCATATTGGCGGCTGTGGCGGAGTTCGGCGTCGGTCCGGCAGGCTTGCGCTATGCCGGGGTAGAAGGTCACCGGCATCGCATGGTCACGGATCAGGGATTTGACCAGCGCCTTCGCCTCCTCGGCCAGCCGCCACAGGCTTTGCGCTTGGCTGCGGCCCACCGCATCCTCCAGCCAGTTCTGATCCTGCCGCTGGCCGGAGCCTACTTGTCCGCCGTTGCGACCTGATGCGCCAAAGCCCATGCGGTGTGCCTCCAGCAGCACCACGGAATAGCCTTTTTGCGCAAGGTGCAGGGCGGCGGACAGGCCGGTATAGCCGCCGCCGATGATGCAGACATCGGCCTGAACCTCGCCCTGCAACCCGGGCAGGGGGCCAAAGGCTGTGGCGGTGGCGGCATAATAGGACGGGGGATATTCCCCGGCCCGGTCGTTCACATGCAAAAGGTTCATACGTTCAATAAGAGATGCTGACGCTCCCACGGCGAGATCACCTGAAGGAACTCTTTGTATTCATTGCGTTTGACCGAATCGTAGACCTTACAGAAATCCAGACCCAGAACCTCTTTCAACGCCTGATCGGCATCCAGCAGGTCGAGCGCATCGCCCATATTGGTTGGCACATCATCGCCACCGCTATAAGCGTTGGCCTTGAATTCCGGGCGCGGCTGTTTTTTCTCCATCAGGCCCAGATAGGCGCAGGCGAGGGTGGCGGCGATCCCGAGATAGGGGTTGCAATCCATCCCCGGCAGGCGGTTTTCAATGCGGCGGGCAGCCGGAGTCGAAATGGGGATCCGCAAGCCCGTCGTGCGGTTGTCGCGGCCCCATTCGAGGTTGATCGGCGCGGAAAAGTCCGGCACATAGCGGCGATAGCTGTTCACGTAAGGGGCCATCACGGCAATCGCCCCGGTCAGGTGGTTTTGCAGGCCGGCGATGCAATGCAGGAAAGCCTCGGTCTCCTCACCTTTCTTTTCGGAAAAGATGTTCTTGTCGGTGCGGCTGTCCACCACCGAAGTGTGGATGTGCATCGCACTGCCGGGTTCCCCCGCGATCGGCTTGGCCATGAAAGTGGCAAAGCAATCGTGGCGCAATGCGGCCTCGCGGATCATGCGTTTGAAGAAAAACACCTCGTCAGCCAAGCGGACCGGGTCGCCGTGTTCGAGGTTCAGCTCGATCTGGCCAGCACCGCCTTCTTGCAGGATGCCGTCAATCTCGAGGCCTTGCGCCTCGGCATAATCATAGATGTCGTCGATGACCTTGCCGTATTCGTCGATGGCGGACAGCGAATAGGCCTGTTTGCCGGCAGCCTTGCGCCCGGTGCGGCCCATCGGGGGTTCGACTGGCATGTTGGGGTCGATGTTGGGCGCGGTCAGGAAAAACTCCATCTCGGGCGCCACGACCGGGGTCCAGCCTTGGTCGTTGTACAGTTTGACGATGCGTTTCAAGACATTGCGGGGCGAATAGGGGATCGGGTTGCCCTCTTGATCCATCGCGTCATGGATCACCTGCAAGGTCACATCCGCTGTCCAAGGTGCTGCGGTCGCGGTGGTAAAATCGGGGACCATCACCATGTCGGGCTCGGTGAAGGCGTCAAACGGATTGTCGGCCCATTCGCCAGTGATGGTTTGCAGGAAGATCGAGTTCGGCAGGAAGTAGTTGGTTTGCTTGCCGAATTTGGCCGCAGGCATTGCCTTGCCACGCGCCACCCCGGCAATATCGCCGATCACGCATTCCACCTCATCGACCCGGCGCGAGCCGATGTATTCCTTGGCGGCGTCAGGCAGTTGGTCGGTCCATTTGGACATGGTTCACACTTGCTTTGGGGTCAGGTTGGATCAGGCGGGCGACTTACGCCCGGGTCATTTTGAAAAACGCCGCAATCTGGTCGGCCATGCTCTGATCGTCGAGCGGCAGCGTCAGTCGCGCGGTGGCGTCGGCCATCAGGTCATCGGGCACCAGCCCCTTGCCTCGTGTTTTCATCAGCCCATCGACGAATTCGGGGCGGAATTCGGGATGGGCCTGCACCGAGAACGCGCGGTCGCCGTAAAGCAGCGCCGCATTGGTGCAAAAGGCATTGGAGGCTACCACCTCGGCCATCTTGGGCACCTTGGTCACCTGATCGCGGTGCCAGGCGTTCAGCCGCATCCTGGTGCCACCGAAGTCATAGTCGGTGGCGCCGACCGCCCAGCCTTTCTTGTAGCGTTCGACCTTGCCGCCCATCGCCTGAGCGATGATCTGATGGCCAAAACAGACGCCCACAATCGGCACATGGGCCCAATAGGCGTCGCGGATGAACTGCTCCAGCGGGGCGATCCACGGGTGATCCTCATAGGTGGCATGCCGGGAGCCGGTGATCAGCCAGCCCTCACAGGTGCGGATACCGTCGGGGAATTGACCGTCCACCACGCGGTAGGTGGTAAAGTGAAAGCCGTGGCCCGCCAGAAGCCGCGCGAACATGTCGGGGTAATCGCCCAATTCGGGCGAAAGGGCGTCAGGTGCCAGGCCGGTTTGCAGGATGCCGATGTGCATGGGGTGTCCGTGTGGTTTGACACAGCGTAACGCCGCGCCCCCCCCTATGGTCAAGGGGGCGCGGCGTGAATCAGACGGCTTTGGTTTGGCCGCTTTGGTTGGGCCGCTTTGGTTTCGTCGCTTGGGTTGGGTCGCTTTGGTTGGGTCGCTTTGGTTTGGCCGCTTTGGTCAAACGGTGTCGAGGTAAAGCTCGATCTTCTCGGCGTCCGACAACTCATCCAGATAGTGGAGTTCCTGCCGCTTGGTCGAGATCAGGTTCTTGATCAGTTCGGGATGCAGGAAGCGCGGCACGATAGCGCTTTGCTCCAAGGCGTCGATCGCGGTTTGCCAGTCCTCGGCAATTTGCGGCAGACCGTCGACCGCATAGGCGTTGCCGACGATCGGGCTGGCCGGTTCCATCTCGCCTTCGATGCCGTCCAAGGCAGCACCAAGGATGGCCGCGAGCATCAGATAGGGGTTCACATCGCCGCCCGCCACCCGATGTTCGATCCGGCGGGCGCTTGGATTGCCAGCGGGGATGCGAATGGCGGCGGTGCGGTTCTCATAACCCCAGCCGACTGCGGTCGGCGCGTGTTTGCCGGGCACCAGGCGTTCGTAGCTGTTCTGGTGCGGGGCAAAGATCAGCGTCGAGTCGCGCATCGCGTTCAGGCAACCTGCGACGGCTTGCTTGAGGATCACCGTGCCTTTGGGCCCGCCGCTATCGAACACATTGCGTCCTGCGTCGTCGATCAGGCTGAAATGCGTGTGCAGGCCGGAGCCGGAATATTCCGGGTAGGGTTTGGCCATGAAAGAAGCCGCAAAGCCGTGACGGCGGGCCAGACCCTTGACCAGCATCTTGAACAGCCACGCATCATCGGCGGCGCGCAAGGCGTCGTCACAATGCATCAGATTGACCTCGAATTGGCCCAAGCCGGTTTCGGAGGTCGAGGTATCGGCCGGAATGTCCATCGCCTCGCAGGCGTCATACAGGTCGGTGAAGAAGGTGTCGAACACGTCCAGGGCGCGGATCGACAGCGTCTCGGCCGCTTTGCGGCGCTTGCCAGAGCGGGGCGAGGGGGGCACCTGCAGGGTCTTGCCCGCCGCCGCCGTTCGGGCGAAGCTGCAGATGATCATCTATGACCGCGAGTCGGCGCAGGCC
>JAYTQA010000534.1:0-2337 GCA_043746955.1 bacterium
TGATTGTCAAGTCCAAGGATCAGGGTCGGCGGCACAAACCAGCCGTCGGCCTGATCCAGAATGCCGCCCTGATGCAGCACAACGCCCGCGGCACGTGCCCGGGCCAAAAGGCTGGTCACCTTTTCGAACTGGGGCGAGGTGATGATCGGCCCCATCGTGCATGCCTCGGCCCGCCCGACGCGGATACCGCCAAGCGCTTCCTTCAGCCGCGCCACAAAGGCGTCATGGATGCTCGATTGGACCAAAAGCCGGGTTCCCGCCGAACAAAGCTGTCCGGCATTGGCGGTAAAACCGGAGACCGCGCCCGCAACCGCCGCCGCAAGATCGCAGTCGTCAAAGACGATGTTGGCCGATTTTCCACCCAATTCCAGACTGACCGGAATGATCCGTTCCGCAGCTTTTGCGCCAATGGTCTGACCGGCCCGGACGGAGCCAGTAAAGGCCACCATCCGCACATCCGGATGAGCAACCAAAGCCGCCCCGGCCTCGACCCCGAGACCCGTGACAACGTTGAACAAACCCGATGGCAGGCCCCAGTCCACACAGGCCATCGCCAGAGCGACCGAGCCCGCGGAGGTGAATTCCGACGGTTTGGCCACCACCGCGTTGCCCATCGCCAAGGCTGGTCCCAGCCCGCGCGCGAGTTGGGTCAGGGGCGAGTTCCACGGCGTGATGATCGCCACCACGCCGTAAGGCTCGTGTCGGGTAAAAGAATGGTAGTCGGCGCCAAGGTCGATCACCTCGCCGCCCATGGTGTTCACCAGACCCGCGTAGAATTCGAAATACTGAGCAGCGAGTTCAACCTCGCTCAGACAGGTGGCTAGCCGGCGGCCGGTTTCGGCCCGGTCGATGCGGGCAAAGCGGGCCGGATCGGCGCGCAGGCCCTGAGCGATGGCGGTCAGCACCCGACCGCGGCGGATCGGTCGCAAGTCGGCCCAGGCGCGCTGAACTGCTTTGGCGCTGGCGACTGCTTCGGCCACATCCAAAGCGCCGCCCCGGGCGATCTGATAGCCCTTGGTGCCGGTGGCCGGATCATATTCCTGCAAGAGTCCGCCCTCTCCTGCACGACTTTTGCCGCCTATCGCATGGCCCCAAATCATTGCATCCGTCATTGCCGCCTCCCGTTACACGCGCCGCGACGCGGCCTTGATCTGACGTGCGCGGGCAATAACCGGGGCATCGACCATTGCACCCTCCAGCGCAAAAACCACGCCGCCCGCATCTATGCTGGCCAACACCTTTTCGGCCCATGCCAGATCAGCGTCACTTGGTGCGAGGGCGGCACGGATCACTGGCAGCTGCGCGGGATGGATGGCCGCAACCGCCCGCATGCCAAGGTCACGGCCCCTGGCAATCTGAGCCGCGTACAGGTCAAGGTCGCGGAAATTGGCGATGGAGCCGGGGAAGCCGATTGGCAGAAGGCCACGCGGAGAGGCCGCGATGGCAAGTTCTGCTGCCACCTGATCCAAGGCACCCTTGTTGGGGTTCACGCCAAGGGTGGCCGAGTAATCCTCGGACCCAAGCATAAGGCCCTGAACTTCCGGCACTGCCGCGATCTCATCCAACCGGCGCAGACCCAAGGGGCTTTCGACCAAAGCGATCAAGGCGATCTGACCAGAGGTCAGTTCCGCCGCATTTCGCAGGCCGCGCGAGTCTTCACATTTGGGCACGATCACGGCGCGCAAGTTGGGAAGATCAGCGGCGGTCAGGTCGTCAACCATAGCTCGCAACGCGCCGTTGACCCGCAAAGCGCAATGAATGCCTGCTTCTGCCAGTTGCGCCTGCATCCCCCTTAGCGCAGCACGGGCGGTGGCTTTGGCGTCAGTTGCCACGGCGTCCTCCAGATCGAGGATCACCGCATCGGGACGCAGACGGATGGCACTGGCAAGGTGCTTTTCAGCGCCCACAGGAACGAACAGAAGTGATTGCCACACAAGAGCTTGGATCATGGCTGCGCCTTGTTTTCGGCGAACTCGGAGCGGAGGGCATCGGTTTGCTGGCCCAGCGCGGGTACTGCGCCGAAATCAGGGACATCCGCCCCATGTCGCACACCGCGCCCCATCATTTCCACCGGGCCCGTGGGGCTGTCGACGGTGATGTGGCGGGCTTGGGGGTGCGCTTTCATATCCTCCATCGTCGACAGTCTGCCGCAAGCGATGCCGGCGGCGGTCAGCAGGGCCACGGCCTCTTCCCGGCCCAAGAGGGCGAAGATCGGGGCGATCAGCGCTTCAATCTCGGCCATATGGGCGACGCGGTCCACGTTGCGGGCATAGCGGGCGTCGTTGGAAAGGTCCGGTTGGCCCAGAACCTTCTCTGCGAAGGCCACCCATTCCCGGT
>JAYTQA010000535.1:0-2337 GCA_043746955.1 bacterium
TGTCTGGCTTGCACCACCACCTGCCCGTCGGGCGTGGATTACGCGCGTCTGATCGATATCGGGCGGGCGCATGTCGAGGCGACCTATCGGCGGCCTTTGATGGACCGGGTGTTGCGGGCGGTTCTGGTGCGGGTGATGCCCTATCCGGCGCGGTTCAGGCTGGCGTTGTTCGCGGCGCGGCTGGTGCGGCCGTTGGCGGCTTGGGTGCCGGATGCGCGGGTGCGGGCGATGCTGGAACTGGCGCCGAAGCGGTTGCCGCCGGTCAGCCGAAATGATGATGCGCAGGTGTTTGCCGCGACAGGCGTTCGCAGGATGCGGGTGGCCCTGATGACCGGCTGTGTGCAAAAGGCGCTGGATACCGAGATCAATGACGCCACGATCCGGCTTTTGACCCGGTTGGGGGCCGAGGTTGTGGTGCCGCGCAATATCGGCTGCTGCGGCGGGTTACCGCTGCATATGGGCCAGCCGAGCGCCGCTTTGCCGTTTGCCCGCGCGATGGTCAAGGCGGTGATGGCGGAGCATCGGCGGGAGGCGTTGGATGCGTTGGTCATCAATACCTCGGGCTGCGGGACGACACTGAAGGACTACGGGCATTTGCTGGCGCAGGATGCTTTGGCCGCAGATGCGGCAACACTGGCCGGGCTGGCCAAGGATGTGAGTGAGGTGGTGGCCTCGCTTGGGTTGCCGCAGGTTGTGCCGAAGCGGCTGGCGGTGGCGTATCACGCGGCCTGTTCGCTGCAGCATGGCCAGAAAATCAAATCACTGCCGAAGGATTTGCTGAAGGCTGCGGGTTTCATTGTCAGCGAGCCGGTTGACAGCCATTTGTGCTGTGGTTCGGCGGGGACCTATAACATCCTGCAGCCGGAGATTTCGGGCGAGTTGCGCAGGCGCAAGGTCAGCACCCTGATGGCCCGCAAGCCGGATGTCATCGCGGCAGGCAACCTTGGCTGCATGATCCAGATCGGGCAGGAGGCTGGAGTGCCGGTGGTGCATACGGTGTCATTGCTCGATTGGGCGACCGGCGGGCCGGTGCCGCCAGCGCTCCGCCAAAACGCCGCAATGCTGACAAGCTGACCTGGTAAGACGGCGCCAACCCGGAGGTTCCATGCGCCTGTTTTTGCTGCTTTGCCTGCTAGCCGCGCCTGCGTGGGCCGATGAACCCCTGGTCAAGTTGCAAACCCTGAACGACAGCCGGGGCTGGGAGGCTGTGGGCAAGCTGGTCTTGGGCGACCGGGGCTTTTGCACCGGCGCGCTGGTCGCACCGCAACTGGTGCTTACGGCGGCGCATTGCCTGTTTGACAAGGAAACCGGCGCGCGGCTGCATCCGTCTGACATCAAATTCCTTGCCGGGTGGCGCAATGGCCGGGCCGAGGCGTATCGGGGTGCCAAACAAGCGGTGGCCCACCCGGATTATGTTTATGGCGGCGACAGCGGGCTGGACCGGGTGTCGGTTGACGTGGCGCTGATCGAACTCGATCAGCCGATCTTGCTGCCATCGGTCCATCCGTTTGGCATTGCCGGTGCGCCGAATGCAGGGGATGTGGTGGGCGTGGTGTCTTACGCGCAGGACCGGGCGGATAACCCGTCCTTGCAGCAGCAATGCAGCGTGACGGACAAGCAGGACGGCATTCTGGTGATGACCTGCGATGTGGATTTTGGCTCCTCGGGCGCGCCGGTTTTTCAGATGAAAGATGGCGTTGCAAAGGTGGTGTCGGTCATCTCCGCCAAGGCCGAGGTCGAGGGAAAACGGGTGTCGTTGGGGTCGGCGCTGGAAATACCGTTGGCCAAGCTGATGGACGAATTGCAGATGGCAGATGCGGGTCGTGGCAATATGGCGCAGGTGCAGATCTTGTCGGGCGGCGTGGGCGGCGGAGCGAAGTTCGTGAGGCCGGTGGCCACGGATACGCCGTGAGTTCTGAAAAATCCGCCGGTCGTTGCCCGGTTGATCGGCGCGCAAGGTGCCAGTTGGATCGGGCGATAGTTTGCGCAAGACAAAGGGCCATGATGGATCGCTCCGACGCGGATGCCGGGTGAAGTTTTGATCTCATTTCTTGCGACCTCAGCCCGGGTGGCGATCGCCGATGTCATTCCGCCCACCCGCCGGCCCAGCAACATCCAATAGATTGCAGCAAAGGCCGGCAGGCTGTCCCACCGGAGTGGCATTCCTGATCTTTTCTATCGCATTCCCGGCAAATTTCGCCGCATTGCCGGGTCGTGGTGCAGTGTCGCCTACAAGGGAACGCCGTTGAACACGAAAAGATGACGCACGACATCTGCCAAACCAGAGGACTGGCGATAATCGGCCCAGGCTTCCCAGAAAGTTGGCCAGTTTCAGCC
>JAYTQA010000536.1:0-6211 GCA_043746955.1 bacterium
CCTTCATCTGGGCACAAATACTCCGGGGGTGCGGGGGCTGGCCCCCGCCTGCTACCCTATCCCCCGCTTGCCAGCCTCAGCCACCGATCCAGCCTGCGACATGATGCGCGCTGGACGTGATGTCTTGCCCGACCCCCGCCACCGCATTGCACCCCGCCAAAGCCAGCAATGCAAAGACCATCAGCACCTTCATTTCCAACCTCATTTCTGCAGCCACCAGACATCCGGCATGAAGCCGAGCCAGTCGCCGTACTCCGCCACATAGTCCGGATGCTTCAGCGCCTTTTTATGCGCCATGTGGCTGACATTGGCATACCAGAACGGGATCACATAGCGCCCGGTCGTCAGCACCCGGTCCAGCGCCTGGACCGCCACCACGAAATCCGCCCGGTTTTTCGATGCGACCATGGTGGCGATCAGCCCATCCACGGCAGGCGAGGCCACCCCCATCCAGTTCTTGGTCGCCTCTTTGGCAACCCCATCCGCGCCCCAGTACAGGCTCTGTTCGTTGCCCGGTGATAGCGACAGGGACCGGGAGTAATGGGTCATGTCGAAATCATACTTGTTGGTGCGTTCCTTGTACTGTGCGGAATCCACCGTCTTGATCGTCGCCACAATCCCGAGCTTGTTCAGCGCCTCGATATAGATGTTCACCGCCGCAATCGTATCCGCCTCGCCATTGGCCAGCAGAATCTCGAAGCTGAACGCGGTGCCCGCGCCATCCCGGAGCACGCCGTCCTGCACCAGCCAGCCGGCATCGGCCAACAACTTGCCCGCCTTGCGGATATTGCCCCGGTTGGCGACCGAGCCATCCGAGACCGGCAGCGCATAGCCCTCCAGTGCCCCCGGCAGCAGATCGGCCTGATAAGGTGCCAGCAATGCCGCCACCTTGGCACTCGCCGGTTTGCCGACGTCGCCCGACAATTCCGAATTGTCGAAATAGCTCTCGATCCGCGGGTTTGCCCCGCCATTCAGCGTCTGGTTGACCAGTTCAAAGTTGAACGCTTCGGTCAACGCCTCGCGCACCCGCCAGTCGGCGAACTTCGGCTTGCGCATGTTGAACACCAGGCCATCAATCCCCGAAGGCCGCTTGTGGGCGATATCCTCCTTGACCACATCGCCTGACTGCACCGCCGGAAAGTCGTAACTCCCCGCCCATTTCGCCGCATTACTCTCCCGGTACAGGTCGATATCGCCGGCTTTCAGCGCCTCGATCATCACGGTCGGGTCGGCGAAATAGAGGTATTTCAACCTGTCGAAATTCCACTGACCCCGATTGAAGGCCAAATCCTTGCCCCACCACTCCGGGTTGCGCTTATAGGTGATGAAATTCCCCGGCTCGACCTTGTCCACCACATAAGGCCCGGACCCGATCGGCGGCTCCAGGGTGGAGGCGGTAAAGTCCTTGCCCGCCCATTGCGCCTTCTCCAGGATCGGGCGCAGACCCAAGAGCAACGGCATCTCGCGGTCGGCGACGGTAAAGGTGAACCGCATCGAGCGTGGCCCGGTCTGGTGCGCGCTGGCGATTTTCTTCCAGGCCGCCGCATAGCGCGGATTGCCCTGTTCGCCCAAAGCCTGCATCGACCACAACACGTCCTCGACCGTCACCGGTGCCCCATCCGAGAATCGGGCACCCTCACGCAAAGTAAATTCCACGTAGGACCGCGCGTCATCGGTATCGATTGATTCGGCCAGAAGCCCGTACAGGCTGAACGGCTCGTCATAAGACCGGCCCATCAGCGTCTCGGTCACCAGGGTCGCTATCGAACCCGGTGCCTGGCCTTTGGTGATGAACGGGTTGAGCGAATCAAAACTGCCCGCCTCGCCAAACGTCACAGCACCGCCCTTGGGAGCCTGCGGGTTTGCTTGCGGCAAAGCCACAAAATCCGGTGGCAGGGCCGGGTCGCCATACATAGCGATAGCGTGGCGGGGTTCCGCCAGCGCCGCCCAAGGCCACAGACCGAGGGCTGCCACCACGAGGGTGGTCTTGAAAGCGTGAGCGGCAAAACCGGGCATCGGCGACAATCCTTGAACGGGCAGAGCTTGGCCCGACCCTACGGCTGCTTGGCCACCTTTTCAAACGTTTAGCTTGAACGGCTGCGACAACGCGGCTATAAGATCCCCACTGCTCGATAGGTTTCTTGCCTGTATGAAACCTGCCTCAACGACTTGACGCCGGCTTAGCGCCGGCGTTTTTTTATGTCGCAGCATTGGTCTGCGCCTACAGAAATTTTATCCGCAGCACGGACCTGCGCCCAAAGAAAAAGGCCGCCCGCCAGCGACCTCATCCCCAACCTGATGCCGAACCTGTTACAGCGCCTTGCTACGCCTGCGGGCCAGCAGTGCCAGCCCGGCCAAACCCGCCAGCAGCACCGGCAACCCGGCTGGCAGCGGCACCTGGCTCGGATTGATCTTGTAGGTCCAGTTGTTCTTGCTGGCCGCGGTATCCCAGTTCAGATCGACATTTCCTGCGGTTTCAAAGTTCCACCAGCTCTTGCTGTACAGGCTCGCCCCCGCCAAAGCGCCGGCTCTGGAAATGCCCGCGATCTTCGGCACCGCCAGCAGCACGATATCATGCGCGCCAAACACATCGGTAAAACCCGAAAAGCTGATCAGCTCTTTCAGGTCAAACAGCCCGTTGCCATTGGTGTCGGTGTAGCGAATCGTAAAGCTGCCATTGTCGCCTGCGGTGGTGGCGGTCAGGGTCGCAGCACTCAGGGGGGACGCGGCCAGCACGGCCAAAGCCAATGCCGCCGTCGTGATCAGGGTTTTCACTCGTTATCTCCACAAAATTATTACAGGTTAACGATACAGCAAAAATCCGGTTTTTCCTAGTGCTTTGGATCAGTGTGCGGCGTGGTTACACGGTTTTTTGCAAGGGGGCACCGCCGCCGCACTTTTCTTTCCGACCCGCGCGCCTTACGCTGCGCCTGCAGCATAAGGAGCCGCGCCATGACCATTGCAGGTAAAATCACTGGCAAGACTGCCGTCATCACCGGCTCCAACTCCGGCATCGGGCTGGGCGTGGCCGAGGCGCTGGCGGCTCAAGGCTGCCACATCGTGCTGAACTCGTTCACCGACCGGGCCGAGGATCACGCTCTGGCCACCGACCTCGCACTCCGCCACCGCGTCCAGGTCCGCTACATCGCCGCCGACATGGCCGATGGCACCGCCTGCCGCAAGCTGATCGCCGAGGCCGGCGCCTGCGACATTCTGGTCAACAACGCCGGCATCCAGCACGTCGCCGCCATCGAGGATTTCCCGCCCGCCATGTGGGACCGCATCATTGCGATCAACCTCTCCAGCGCGTTTCACACCACCGCCGCCGCTTTGCCGGGGATGAAGGCCAAAGGCTGGGGCAGGGTGGTGAACATCGCCTCCGCCCATGGCCTGACCGCGTCGCCGTTCAAATCCGCCTATATCGCGGCCAAACATGGGCTGGTCGGTCTGACCAAAACCACCGCGCTTGAGGTCGCAGGCATCGGCATCACCGCCAACGCGGTCTGCCCCGGCTATGTGCTGACCCCCTTGATCGAGGCGCAGATCCCCGACCTGATGCGCCTCCACGCCATGGACCGCGCAACGGTGATCGGCGAAGTCATGCTGTTGCGCCAACCCTCCCGCCAATTCGCGACGGTCGAACAGATCGGCGGCACCACGGCCTATCTGTGCAGTGCGGCGGCCGACCAGGTCACCGGCACCACGATCAGCGTCGATGGCGGCTGGACCGCGCTGTAATCCAATGGAGCGCTAGCGCGCATTGTTTTTATCTCGCCTCTGGCCAGAGGTTTTGTGCAAAGAGCAAACGGTAGGCTGCGGATTCATTGCGCACCGATCCGAAAGAAATCCCCGCGAAATCCCCTGAAATCCCCCCGCGTATAGACGCAAGAAAGACCAAAGCAAGACGCAAACAAGACCGCACTTTTCCAACAATTCCCGCCCGTTACGCCAGTTTCTTCGCCTCCGCGCCCAAAAGGTCTTTCGCCGCCGGATAGACCAGCCCGCCCGAAGCCACCAGTTTGGCGGCATCTTCCGGCAGCAGGTCCAGGGCGATCACATCCGCCCGGCGCACGAACACCACGAAACCGGAGGTGAACGGCGTCAGCCCAATGAACACCGCAATCACCTCCGGCCCGAGTTTCTCGGCAATCTCGCCCTTGGGCCGGGTCGAGATCAGCCCCAAAGTCCAGACACCTGCCTTGGGAAACTCCACCAGACAGGTCTGGTTGAACGACTTTTCGGTCTTGTTGAACACGGTTTCCGCCACCTGTTTCAGCGCGGAATACAATGAGCGGACCACCGGCATCCGGTTCACCAGCCGATCCAACCGCCCCAAAACCGTGCGCCCGATCAGCCCCTTGGCGATCCAGCCCATCACGGTGGTGAAGACCAGGAATACCACCACGCCGACGCCCCGGATCGGCACCGCATGGCCGGGCCCGAAGACATGCTGCATCAGTTCCGGCGGCTGGTAAGCCTCTGGGATCAGGGGCAAAATCCAGCCATCGAGGTAGCCTATCACCGACCAGATGAGATAAATCGTCAAGGCAATCGGCAGCACTACCGCCAACCCGGTCAGAAAGCTCGACCGCAGGCCGGAGCCCAGGCTTCTGCGGTGGGGAACGGGATCAGCCATGGTGCCTCCAGAGTTTCGGACGCCTTATCGCAGGATTGCCCCCCAAAGAAAACGCCCACCCCTTGGCTATCCCGCTCCAATCCATTTCTATCACCTTCATCTGGGCGTAAATACTCCACGGAGGGGTCTGGGGGGGTGTGAAACTCCCCCAGCCGGGTCCGCCGAGCGCTCCTGCCGCAAAACCGGGCTTAATCCTTCCGCAGCGCCACCAATTCCCGCGCAATCGCAGCCCCCAACCGCGCATTGTTCAGCACCAAAGCGATGTTTGACGCCAAGGATCGCCCCGCCGTCAGCTCAAAGATCCGCTGCAACAGAAACGGTGTCACCGCCTTGGCCGCAATCCCCGCCGCCCGGCCTTCCGCCAGCGCCTGCTCGATCACCGGCCCGATCTCGCCCGGTAAAATCTCCGCCTCAACCGGGATCGGGTTGGCCACCAACTGCCCGCCGGCAAGCCCCAAAGCCTGCCGCATCCGGTGGGAGGCGGCAATCTCGCCCGCGGTATCCATCCTGAGGGGCGCCTTCAGACCGGACGACCTTGACCAGAATGCGGCAAACGCATCCTGCCCGAAAGCTATCACCGGAACTCCGTAAGTTTCCAGCACTTCCAAGGTCTTGGGCAGATCGAGGATCGCCTTCGCCCCCGCCGCCACCACGGTCACCGGGGTCTGCGCCAACTCCAACAGATCGGCTGAGATGTCGAACGATCGCTCGGCACCCCGGTGCACCCCGCCGATCCCGCCGGTGGCAAAGACCTCGATCCCGGCCAGCCGCGCACAGATCATCGTGGCCGCAACCGTGGTGGCCCCCACGCGCCCGCTCGCCAGACACGCCGCAAGATCGGCGCGCGACAGCTTCATGACGCCAGTCGCCTGGCCCAAACCGTCCAGCGCCGCAGGCTCCAACCCGATATGGATCCGCCCAGCCATTACCGCAATCGTGGCGGGCACAGCGCCAGAAGCGCGCACCTCCGCCTCGACCGCAAGCGCGGTTTGCACGTTGTGCGGATAGGGCATGCCGTGGGTAATGATGGTGGATTCCAACGCCACGATGGCAGAGCCCGCGGCTTTGGCCGCAGCCACTTCGTCTGAAAAGACCAAAGTCACCCGCCAACCTCCTGTGAAATATACGCCGCCGCCGCAGCCAATGCCGCCGCAAGCGCGGCCTGCCGTGCCACGCCGCCTCGTTCCGCCACGATATGGGCTGCCATGAAGGTATCCCCCGCCCCGGTGACCCGGGCCACCCGGACCTGCGGCGGGTGCGCTACAAGGATCTCTGCGCCCGCCAGCCCGTCCGCACAAGCCCGCCCGCCGTCGGTCACCAGCACCCGATGCGCGCCCATGGCCAGCAGAGCCTGCGCCGCCGCAGCCGCCGTTGCCACGTGGGATTCGGCCAGTACCCGCGCCTCCTCAAGGTTCAGATACAGCGTGGCCCTCGCAAGCCCGATCAACGGCGCCAACCGCCCGGCCTTTTCGGGCGAGGCCGGGGCCAGCCGCAGATCGGCCCGCGCGAACAGCGCAGAACCGGCAATGTGAGCCATGAGCGCTGCGGTCAGATTGCCGTCCAGTGCGATCAGCC
>JAYTQA010000537.1:0-6210 GCA_043746955.1 bacterium
GCGTTGTTTACCGAATTCACGCCCTTGGCCGGCGACCGCAACTTTGCCGATGATCATGCGATCATGGGGGGCTTGGCCCGGTTCAACGATCAGGCGGTGGTGGTTTTGGGCCAGGAAAAGGGCCACGACACCAAGACGCGGATCGAGCGCAACTTTGGCATGGCGCGGCCTGAGGGGTATCGCAAGGCGATCCGGCTGATGGAGTTGGCCAACCGGTTCCGCTTGCCGGTGGTGACGCTGGTGGATACGCCCGGGGCTTATCCGGGCAAGGGCGCGGAGGAGCGCGGCCAAGCCGAAGCGATTGCGCGGGCGACCGAAAAGTCGCTGGAGATTGGCGTGCCGGTGATTTCGGTCGTGGTTGGCGAAGGTGGGTCCGGCGGGGCGGTGGCGCTGGCCACAGCGAACCGGATCGCGATGCTGGAGCATTCGATTTACTCGGTGATCTCGCCCGAAGGCTGTGCCTCGATCCTGTGGAAGGATGCCGAAAAGATGCGGGAGGCGGCCGAGGCTTTACGGCTGACCGCCCAGGATTTGCAGAAGCTGGGCGTGATTGACCGGATCGTGAAGGAGCCTTTGGGCGGGGCGCAACGCGGCCGGAGAGACGCGATTGACGCGGTCGGCCGCGCGATCGAGGCGATGCTGAAGGAGTTGACCGGCAAGAAGCCGGACTTCCTGATCAAGGACCGGCGCGAGAAGTTTCTGGACATGGGGGTCAAGGGGCTGGCGGCTTAGCGTGGTGATCAGGCTGGGCACCTGCTGGCATGGCGCGCTTTGCTAGCCGAAATGGCCGCGCCCCGGGGGTGATACCAACCTGCCGGCAGGGCAGATCCGCCATGCGCCAATCTCGCCGTGCTCCGGGGGTGATACCCAAATACTTGCGGGGGCCGATCCGCAGCACGCCAAAATCTTGCCGCGCCCGTGGGTGATACCCCAAGCGCGGCAGCTTGTCGGTTTGGCGTCGCCGTCCGGTGCGGTCGAGGTGCGGGGCTCAGATGCCGATATGACCGCCAAGGCCCGGAATCGAAGCCACGATTTTATGGACGACGTCGCCGCCGGTCGCGGCCTTCAATTCGGCAATCAGCGCCGCACCAGCCTGTTCGATCTGGGCGACCGAAAGTCCGGTCGATTTCAGACGTTCGATCCCGTGGAGCAACACGCCGATCCTGCCGCCCAACAGGCCGCCAAGTGCACCTTCCAGCGCACCGAACAGCCCGCCACCGGTGGCCGCACCCGCCGCCGCAGGCGCCATCACATCGTAGCGCTGCGCAAGGTCGGTGGCACCGGTTACGGCGGTGAACAGCGTGTTGACGTGCTCGGCCGGCGCCTCGTGCTGAAAGATCGAGAAAATCGTCCCGACCGCCGTTTCAGCCGCCGCCAGCTCAATGTTGGCTTTACCCGCGATCGTAGCGATGATGCTCTGAATGTCGACTGCCATGTCAGTTCCCCGCGGCTTTGAGTTTGGTGTTGCAGTCGCTCCAGTATTGCGGCCAGGTTTGACCGGCCGGAAGTTTGGCTGCGGCCTTATCGGCCTGCCACAACGCGCCACATTGCTTGATGCGCTGCTGGGCGGCAATTTGGCCAACGGTAAAGGCTTTGCCGTTTTTGTCGGTGGTGGCCGATGCCGCATTTGCCGGTTGGGTTGCGGTTGCCGCGGGCTCGGGCGGGGTCGGGTCGACTGCGGCGGTCGTGGCGACAGCAGGTTTGGTGGCAGCGGCTCCGGGTGCAACAGGTTTGGCGGCTGCAACTGCCGGAGCGGGTGCTGCGGTGGTGGCGGCAGCAGGTTTGGCGGCTGCGGTTGCGGGTGCGGCTGCAACTGCCGGAGCGGGTGCTGCGGTGGCGGCGGCAGCCGGGTTAGCCTTCAAAGCCGCGGCACAGGCGGAATAATACTGTGGCCAGGTCTGGCCGGCCGGGACTTTGCTGGCGGCCTTGTCAACCTTATACTTCGCGCTGCAGGTCGACTGCGTCGAAGTACCCGCCGATGTGTCGGTGGTGGTCGCCGCCGCCGTGGTGCCGGTGCCTGCCGTTGTGGTCGCTGCGGGTGCCTTGGTCGCTGCGGTTGCCGTCGTCGTTGCGGGTGCCTTGGTCGCTGCGGGTGCCGTCGCAGTTGTTGCGGGGGCCTTGGTCGTTGCGGGTGCCGTTGCAGTCGCTGCGGGTGCAGGGGGTGTTGTCGCCGGAGCCGTCGTCTTGGCGGTGGCGGTGGTTCCAGCGGCGGGGGCCGTCGTTGTGGTGCCCGCGGCTGCTTTGGCTTTCGCTGCGCAGGCCGAGTAATACTGCGGCCAGGTCTGGCCGGTCGGCACTGTGCCCGCAGCCTTGTCGGCGCTGTACTGCGTGCTGCAGGTGCTCATCACCGAATTCGTATCAGCCCGCGCCGCTCCCGAAATGGCTACTGCCAAGCCGCCAGCCGCGAGCAGCACCGCAAAGCGCCCAAATCCCATCCACATTTTCCTGCCAACCTCTCCACTTCAGACGGGGCTTGCCCCCCGCTGATCGTTACACCGACCGCCCTTTCGCCCAATGGTTGTCCACCACAGCGGGTTTGAGTCGGCAAGACTTTGCATATTCGGATTCTGCAAGCCTGCAAACGAATTTTCTGTGTTGTGAGGATGGACGGCTAAATTTCCCCCTTTTGGGCGGAAGCTGAGCCGTGCGGGGTCCGCAGAAAAGACCACCCGACCGCCAGTTTTTTTGCATGAGGCACGCGCCGTACACCTGCCGGATAAACCCTAGCAAGTGCATGGGCCGGGTCGCGGCGTACCGGCTGGTTTGGTGAGTTTGGCCGGGGCGGCGGGGCAGACTACCACCAGCCGAGGTGTTCGCGGTTGGCGCTTTCGCGGTCATAGTCGCCGCCGTCGATCGCCCCCGCTGTCGCATCTTGCAGGATTTGACCAGCGCTCGGCAGGTCTAGGCTTTGGTCGCCCGCGGTCCAGAGTTCCGAGCGTTGCAGGGCGCGGGCACATTGCGAATAGACCTCGTCGACCGCGATCACGATCACCGAGCGCGGGTGTTTGCCGTCGCGTTCAAAACTGTCGCACAGCGCGGGGTCAGCGGTCAGGCGGGCGCGGCCATTCAGGCGGATCGCGGTGGTGGAACCGGCGATCAGGAAGATCAGGCTGACCCGGCCATCGCGCAGAATGTTTCTTAGGGAGTCGATCCGCTCATTGCCCTTCCAGTCGGGCATGGCGAGGGTTTTGGCATCCAGCACCCGCACCACGGAACCTTGATCACCGCGCGGCGAGCCGTCGGTGCCCTCTGGCCCCACGGTGGTCAGCACGCAGAACCGGCAACGGTCGATGAAGGCGCGGTAGGCGGGGGTCAGGTAGGGCGTGACTTTGGCTACGGCAGGTTTGGCGGGCGTGCCGTAGCGCGTGTGCAGATCGTCGAGATCGGTGATCCAGTCCATGGTCGTCCTTTCGCGTAGGCCTTTGGTTCAAGCTTCTGGGCCTTTGGTTCAAGCTTCTGGGCCTCTGGTTCAAGCTTTCGGTGTCTTGGGTTTTTTCGGTTTTGGTTCTGGCAGGTCGGCGGCTACGGCGCGCAAGGCCGCCATGGTCAGGTCGGGGTCATCCAACGCGCCCTCAAGACAGATGTACAGCTTGGCACCGGGGTAGGGCGGGGCCATGACCGGATCGGAAATCAGCGCCAAAGCGCCGGGGGTCGGCTTGATGTAAAGCAGGTCATCGCAGATGAAGGCCACAACTTTGGTGCCCAGATACAGCCCGTATTCGCCGAACATCTTGGCGGCGCGCAGGCCGGGCAGGCCCGCCAGAGCGTCGGTCAGGTCGGTGATCGTGTCGGCGCGTGTGCTCATTTTCCTCGCCATCCCGCTTCGTGCATCAGGGCGTTGGAGGCGGCCTCGACCTCGGCCTCCACCACACGCATGAAATCGGCGACCGCGCGGCCGGGGGCGATCGGGGCCAGGAATTCCACCACCGCGAGGCCGGGTTGGCGCAGGATGCCGTGTTTGGGCCAGAACACCCCGACATTGGTCGCGACCGGGACGCAGGTCTGGCGAAGTTGGTCGTACAACAGGCCGGCGCCGATTTTGTAGGGCAGTTTGGCCCCCGGTGCGACGCGGGTGCCTTGCGGGTAGATCACCAACTGGCCAGCCTCGCCCCTGGCCGCTGCAACTTTCATCTCGGCGATGGCGGCCCCGCGTTTGCCACGGTCGACCGGAATGCAGCCGATCCGGAGCGCGTATTGGCCGAGGATCGGGGCCCAGACCAATTCGCGCTTCATGATGAATTTGGGGCGCGGCAGGACCGAGCACAGCAGGATGATGTCAAAGAAGCTCTGGTGCTTGGCGGCGAGCAGGATTTCGCCTTGCGGGATGTCGCCGCGAATCTCGGACCGCAGTCCGATCAGGATGTGGGCCGAGGCGCGCACCCAGCCACAATAGAAATGCACGCCGGCAAAGGCACCGCGGCGCGACAGGATGGCCGGGATCGCAAAGATCAGGGCGGCCAGCACCATCATCAGGTACATCTGGGCGATGAAGATCAGCGACAAAAGCCAGCGGATCGGGGTTGGCATCAGGTGAGCCCCCTGAGCGTGCGGAAGGCAGCGGTTCTGGTGGCGGCAAAGGCCACGATGGCGGCGAGCGGGATCAGGATCAACGGATAGAACCACGCCCAGCCGGTGAAGCCAAGGCCGGTCAAAAAGCCGCCGGCGGCGTCTTGCGCGGGCAGAAGCGCCACGCCGATCATGCCCAAACTAACCCCTGCCAAGGCCCCCGATGCGGCGCGCAGGGTGAAGCGGCGCACGAAAGCTTTGGCGATATAAGTATCGCGGGCCCCGACCAGACGCAGCACGCGGATCACCTGAGCGTTGGCGGCAAGGGCTGCGTTGGCGGCCAGCGTGATCATCGCGGCCATGGTTGCGCCGATCAGCGCAATCGACAGGATGCCCAGCAGGCGCAGACGGCCAGCGGCCTCGGCCATCGGTCTGCGCCAGCGCAAATGGTCATCCAGCACAGCACCCGGAGCTTCGGCCGCGAGGCGTTGGCGCAGGCCTTCGGCGTCGTAGCCAGTGCCGGTTTCGGTCACCTCGACCAGTTGCGGCAGCGGCAGATCATCAAGCGGCAGGTCGGGGCCAAACCACGGCTCCAGCAGCTTTTTCGCCTCCGCCACCGTCAGGGCGCGGGCCGAGGCGATGCCGGGGGTGGTTTTCAACAGGTCGATCACGGCTTTGGTCTGGGTGGCCAACTGGTCATCAGGGGCCGAAATCCGGACCGTGGCGGTGCGGTCCAGCGCATCGGCCCAGCGGTTCGCCAGTTTGCCGGACGCCAGCGACAGGGCCATGGCAAAGACGGCGAGGAAGGTCATCGCCCCGGCGGTGAAGGTAGTCAGGGTGGCCGACGCACCCGAGGGCGGTACGACGCGGTCGTTTTGCGTTCGGCCGGGCCGGAGCAGGTTCATCCGGCGGCAACCGTGGCTTGTGCTTGCGGCGCGGGGTGGGAAAGGTTGAGCCAGGGTAGGTCTGCCAGCGCAGGTTGGATCCGGTTGCCGCAGCGCGCGGCTTGGGGTGATTGGCGGGCGGACAAGCGGTGCTCTGCCGCAGTATGGAACCGGTGGCCGATGGGTGCGGCGTTGGCTTGCCTCACAGGTCGGCCCCCGCCAGTTGGATGCGGCGTTTTGAGATGCGCAGCACGCGGGCGGCGATCTGGCTTTTGGCTTGCCGGATGATGTTCATATCATGGGTCGCTACCAGGATCGTCTTGCCCATCCGGTTCAACTCCACCAGCAGGGTCAACAGGCGCAGCGACATCTCCCAATCCAGATTGCCGGTGGGTTCATCGGCCAGGATCACATCCGGCCCCATGATGATGGCGCGGGCGAGGGCCGCGCGTTGGCGCTCCCCCCCCGACAACGAAGGTGGCAGGGATTTGGCAAGCGGGCCAAGCCCGACCCAGCCCAGAAGGTCGGACAGATCGGTGGTGGGGGTTGGCCGGCCTGCGACCAACAGCGGCAGGGCGACGTTGGAGGCGAGCGGCAAATGGTCGAGGAACTGACAATCCTGATGCACCACGCCGATGCGCCTGCGGGTCAGGGCGACATCGTCGCGCGACAGGACCCGCACCTCGCGGTCAAACAGGGTCACCCGGCCGGCGGTCGGCAGAAGTTCGGCATAACACAGCTTGAGAAACGTCGATTTGCCGGACCCCGATGGCCCGGTCAGGAAGTGAAACGACCCCGGTGCCAGCCGCAACGAAATCTC
>JAYTQA010000538.1:0-2335 GCA_043746955.1 bacterium
TGAAGGTGGCGACCCTGGGCACCGGGTTGGCCGAAAAGGCGGTAAGCCTGTTTTATGAAAAGGCGCTGCATCAGGTGACCTCGGCCACTTGGGAGGCGCGTTGTGTCACGCAGATCGGTTCGGTGCTGACAGCCTTGGAGGTTGACCGGGCGGCGCGAGACGGCCCGTGGTGGTTTGGCGAGCGGATCGGACACGCCGACATCGCGGTCGCCTGCGCCTGGCGGTTTGTGGCAGAGGCGCATATGGAGGTGGTGGACCTTGGCCCCTACCCTGCCCTCGCAGCGCATGCGGCGGCTTGTGAGGCCTTGCCGGTGTTTGGCGAGATTTCACAGGTGTTTCAGCCGCCGGCCTGACCGAGGCGCTCGGCGGACCCGGCTGGGGGAGTTTCACACCCCCCTAGCCGCGCAGGCGTGCGCGGCGCTCTTCCCTGAAAACCTTCCACTGGAAGGTTTTCCGTGCGTTCATCGCCCCCTGTGGGATATTTAGGGACAGATGAAAACCGACGGAAAGATTGCGCCTGGGGTGCTGCCTCAGCCCCGCCCCAGCTTTTCCAAACGATTGGTCCGTAACCGGCTGAAATCATCCCCGGCGTGGTAGCTGGACCGGGTCAGCGGGGTGGCGGAGACCATCAGGAAGCCTTTGCCCCAGGCTGCGGCCTCAAAGGCTTTGAACTCGTCGGGTGGCACAAACCGTTCGACCCGGTGGTGTTTCGGGCTGGGTTGCAGATACTGACCAATGGTCAGGAAATCGACATCCGCAGCGCGCATGTCGTCCATGACTTGCAGGACCGCCTGACGATCCTCGCCCAGACCCACCATGATGCCGGATTTGGTGAACAGCGTGGGATCAAGCTCCTTGACCCTTTGCAACAGGCGCAGCGAGGCGAAATAGCGGGCACCGGGGCGCACCTCCGGATAAAGGCCGGGGACGGTTTCAAGGTTGTGGTTGAACACATCGGGCCGGGCTGCGACCACGGTTTCCAGGGCTGAGGCCGGGCATTTCAGGAAATCGGGGGTCAGCACCTCGATGGTCGTCCCCGGCGCACGGTGGCGGATCGCGCGGATCGTCATGGCGAAATGTTCCGCACCACCGTCGTCGAGGTCATCACGGTCGACGCTGGTGACGACCACGTGGTTCAGGCCCAGTTCGGCCACCGCATGGCCGACGCGGCCCGGTTCAAAGGCGTCCAGAGCCTTCGGCCGTCCGGTCGCGATGTTGCAGAAGGTGCAGCCGCGGGTACAAATCTCGCCCATGATCATCATGGTGGCATGGCCCTGCGACCAGCACTCGCCGACATTGGGGCAGCCGGCCTCCTCACAGACCGTCACGAGGTTTTTCGCCCGCAAGATATCGCGGGTTTTTTTATAGCCTTCGGAGGTCGGCGCCTTCACCCGGATCCAATCGGGCTTTTTCGGCTGCGGATTATCCGCCCGATGCGCCTTTTCGGGGTGGCGTTCTTCGGGCAGTTTCAGGTCACGTTCGGTCATCATCGACTCCTGCCCCCGGCGCTGACGCCCGGCGTTGCCCTGACATAGCCTTTGACGGACCGGATGAAAAGTTGTTCCCATGGCATCGGGGTGGCAAGACTGCAACGCGGTCTGGCACCGGACGCTGAAACCTGGGGTGAGGGATGATGGCGGAAGAGTGGTCAAAGCTGGAAGCGGACTACAAAAAGCTGGAACAGCAGATCAAGAAAAGCACCTTTGCCCAGGCCGACCGGCTGTGGCAGGCGCTGCTGGCGCGTGACAAGCTGATGGATGGCCATGAAAAGCTGCTGACCAAAGCGGCACAGGTGGCGTTTGAAAAGGGCGTCACCGGCAAGACCGTGGTCGAGTTTATGAAGGACAAGGGGTTTGGCGACGCAAAAAAGCTGCTCGACACCGACCGCAGGCTTCTGGTCAACGAACTTTATGAGTTGAAAGTCTACTGCGAAGCCTGTGGGGAGCTGGCCAAAGTGATGGACAAGCTGTCCGAGAAAATGGCCAAGGCGATCAAACTGGCCAATGACCCTGGCCCGGCGGGGGTCAAGGCCACGAAACTGCGCTTAGAGCTCGCACTGTCGCTGAAAGACGTGAACGAGGCAGCCGCGCTGCGCTTCAAGCCCGACAAATACATGACCAGTTTCAACCAGCAATATGACAAGCTGTTAGGCCATATGCTGACCGAGGCGCTGAAGCAGGTTTCTGAGGCGAAAGACGATGACGCGTTGCCGCAGCTTCTGGTCGAAAAGCAACTGCAAGCCGTCGTGGTTCAGTCCGAGAAACTGCGGGTCGGTGTGACAAAGGCGCTGGATGACGCACTCGCAGCCAAGGCAAAAGACCCCAAAGCCGCTGCC
>JAYTQA010000539.1:0-6199 GCA_043746955.1 bacterium
TGCGAATGCACCCCGTTAAAAATGGGGGGATTACCACACACCGATTCCTCTTCCGCGAGACGTTTCTCGATTGACCAGGATTCACCAAACTGTGTCGGAAGTAAGTCGGCTCCGTGAGATGGCAAATGTTCTGGATGCCCAAGCAAAGGGAGAGCTTGATGTGATCTTTGGGCGAGTATTGGCCGAGGATTCTGAATCGAATAGTGACTAGATTTCTTTGGTGTACGAAAATCGTTGATCTGGTTCTTTACCGAGAGTTTCTTGGCTGCCTCCGAAAGAGACGTCTAGCCAAGCCCCTTCACTTTGGAAGGCAAGGAGTCAGGCCTTGCCTTCAATGCTTCTGGAAGGGGAGCAATGGCGGAACCGAAGTGGTTCTCTATTGGTCGCGCAGGTTCGTATCGTTCGGACTTTAGGGGAGGGGAGGGTGAAACGAATGAGGTGACACAAGATGTTACACAAGCCGCTTTATGATCCTTAGATAAGTCTTGCAGATCAATCGCTTACAGGTGTAGATACAGGTCCACTTCCCCTGCTGGGTGCACCAAAATTCCAATCGCTTGGCAGGCGTCGGGCCGGAAACCTTGCCTGACACGACGGCGCACTTGCGCGCTTCCGATTTTTCGCCGATCACCCGGGTCAAAGCCGGGGGGTGAGATGTTTGCAGGCGCGATGCTGGTGGCACTGGCGGTGGACGCGGTTTTGGGCTGGCCCGACCGGATTTACCGCCGCATCGGCCACCCGGTCACCTGGCTGGGTGCTGCGATCACTTGGGCCGACCAACACCTGAACCTTGATGAGGATGCCTTTTGGTTGCGCCGTCTGAACGGGCTGGCCGTCTGCCTGGGGGTGACGGCATTGGCGGCATTGCTTGCACAACTGGTGGTGTGGGTTCTCCCGCATGGGCCTTGGGGTGGTATCTTGACCGGAGTTTTCGCTTGGCCTTTGGTGGCAGGGCGTTCGCTTTATGACCATGTCTTGCGGGTGGCAAAGCCGCTTGGCCGTGGCGATCTGCAAGGCGCGCGCGCTGCGGTGGCGATGATCGTCGGGCGCGATCCGCAGCGGCTGGACAGTGCGGGGGTTGCCCGTGCAGCGCTCGAGTCGCTGGCCGAGAATACGTCTGACGGGGTTGTGGCGCCGTTATTTTGGGGGGTTTTGTTCGGTCTGCCGGGCATCGCCGCCTATAAGGCGATCAACACGATGGATTCGATGATCGGCCATATGGCACCGCGCCACCGGGCTTTTGGCTGGGCTGCGGCACGCTTGGATGATCTGGTGAACCTCGTGCCAGCGCGGTTGACGGCGCTGTTGTTCGTGGTGGTCGCCGGGGTAAACCGCAAACCGGCGCTGCAGGTGATGATCGGCGACGCCGGGCACCACCGCTCGCCCAATGCCGGTTGGCCAGAGGCGGCCTTGGCAGGCGCATTGGCGATTAGGCTATCCGGGCCAAGGGCTTACGACGGGATCTTCACGTCAGAACCTTGGGTGAATGAAGGAGCTCCTGACCCTGGTGCCATCGACCTGGCCCGGGGCTTAACGCTGTATCTGGCGGCGATGCTGGCGCTTGCGGCGCTGATCGCAATGGTGGCTCTGCTGTGACCGACTGCGCGCAACATCCCGACAACCACAATCGGGCGCAGCTGCCGGCGTTACAGGTTCAGCAGGGCAGCCACGTCCAGATGCGCCTCGATATGGCCGGCGAGGCGGTTCAGAACCGCCTCAACCTCTGCGCCATGGTTGCGGGCCGTGGCGGGCAGGCCGAGTTGGCGCAGATAGGCCGCGCGAAAGCCGTCGCCCGCGAACATCCCGTGCAGATAGCTGCCGATCACGCGCCCATCGACCGACACCGCACCTTCGGGCGCGCCGCTGACATGGGCAAACGGGCGGGCGCGGTCAGGCCCCTCACTTGCGCCGATGTGAATCTCGTAAGCGTCAATCGGTTGGCCGCTGGCTGCATGAATGGCGTGGGTCCGGGTCAGACGTTTGTCATGGGTCATGGTCGTCGCGATGTTCAAAAAGCCAAGACCAGCCGTGTCACCGGCAGGTCCTTCGATGCCGTCGGGGTCTGAGATGTTGGTTCCAAGCATCTGATAACCCCCGCAAATCCCCAAGATATGCCCACCGCGCCGATGATGCGCGCTAAGGTCGATATCCCAGCCTTGGGCGCGCAGAAACCTGAGGTCGCCCCGGGTGGATTTGCTGCCGGGCAGGATGACCAGCGCGCAGTCGCCGGGAATAGCCTCACCGGGGCGGACCATCAGAACCTGAATCCCGGGCTCGGATTTCAGCGGATCGAGGTCGTCGAAATTCGCAATCCGTGACAGGTGCAGACAAGCGATTTTGATGCCGTGACCGGTGGCGGCGGCGATATCCTGCGCATCTTCGGCAGGCAAGCGCCACGCTTCGGGAAAATAGGGCAACACGCCAAAACCGCGCCAGTCGGTTTGTGCCCCGATCAGCTTGTAGCCCGCGTCAAACAGCTGAGGATCGCCTCGGAACTTGTTGATAATAAATCCTTTTATCAAGGCTGCGTCAGAGGGATCCAGCACCGCCTTGGTCCCAACCATTTGGGCTATCACACCGCCCCTTTCGATGTCACCGACCAGAACCACCGGCACCCGTGCCGCTTGGGCAAAGCCCATATTGGCAATGTCACCGGCGCGCAGATTGACCTCCGCCGGGGAGCCTGCGCCTTCGACGATGATCAGGTCATACGCGGCGCTAAGGCGTTGAAAACTTTGTAGAACCGGCGCCATCAGGCTGGGTTTCAGCGCCGCATAATCGCGTGCCTTGATCGTGGTCAGGCGTTTACCTTGGACGATGACTTGGCTGCCAATCTCGGATTCCGGCTTGAGCAGCACCGGGTTCATATCGGTGTGGGGCTCCAGCCCGCAGCTCAGCGCCTGCAAGGCCTGCGCCCGGCCAATTTCGCCGCCATCCACCGTGACGGCGGCATTGTTCGACATGTTTTGCGGTTTGAACGGGGCCACCGAAAGGCCGCGCAGTTTGGCGGCGCGGCAGAGCCCTGCCACGATCAGCGACTTGCCGACGTTGGAGCCTGCGCCTTGAATCATAAAGGCTTTCATAGGGTTAGGCCAAGTATCTCAGGCAAGGCATCGCGGCTGTCGGCCTGAAAATGGAAGGTCTGCCAGCCGAGGGCATTGGCTGCGAGGATGTTCTTTTCAGAATCGTCGATCAGCAGAATGTCCTGCGGTGCCAGGCCGGACCAATCCTCAATCGCCTTGAAAAACTTTGCCGCGGGCTTTTTCACACCCAGCGGGCCCGAGGCAAAAATCTTCTGAACTTTGTCGCGCAAGCCCATGATCTCCCATATATATTGGACCCGATGCGCCTCGTTGTTGGTGGCAATCACGCCGGGGATCGGGCAGGCCGCGAGCCAAGCCATCACCTGCGGGTCGGGGTGGGCGTCTTTGCCGAGCCAGTAGTCCAGCACAGCCTCAGCACTATGGGGCACCGAGTGGGTAGCAATCCATTCGGCCAGCAGATCCAGAAGATCGCGTTTTCCGGTCAGAATCGCGTCAAATTGGCCGGAGTTGAACATGAAATCGGTGAAAACTGCGGCGGAAACCCCCAAATCAGCCTCAAAACTCGCTTGCCAGAGGAAAAATCCGCCGTCAAAGCCTCGGTTCAGCACACCGTCGAAGTCCCAGGCGACCAGCTTCAAAACTCGACCCCGGCCTGCGCTTTGATGCCGGAGCGGAACGGATGCTTGATCAGGGTCATTTCGGTCACCAGATCGGCGGCTTCGATCAGCGCTTCCGAGGCACCGCGACCGGTCAGCACCACATGAGTCAAGGCGGGCTTTTCGGCGCGCAAAAACGCCAAAACATCCGTCACAGCGATATAATCGTAGCGCATCGCGATGATGATTTCATCCAGCAGGATCAGGCGAATTTCAGGGTTGCGGATCAAGTCCTTGGCCTTCGCCCACCCGGCTTGGGCTGCGGCCACATCACGGGCGCGGTCTTGCGTTTCCCAGGTAAAGCCTTCGCCCATCGTATAAAACTGGCAAAGGTCGCTGAAATGCTCGGTCAGCAAGCGCCGCTCGCCGGTATCCCAGGCCCCCTTGATGAACTGCACCACGGCGCAAGGCATCTGATGGGCCACACAGCGCAGGATCATGCCGAAACCGGAGGATGACTTGCCCTTGCCGGTGCCGGTATGCACGATCACCAGGCCCTTGTCGCCGGCCTTGCCCGCCATGATCTTATCGCGGGCGGCCTTTTTCTTGGCCATTTTGGCGTTGTGGCGGGCGTCGGGATTGACCTCCGGCTCGGGCCCGGTTGCGGCAGTTGTGTCGGTTTCGGCGGCTGACATGGCGGCGGGTGTCCTTGACGTGAGGGCCCCATCCTGCCACAGGTGAGGCGGTGCTGGTGCTTGTCTTACGACAGGCTAAAAGGGAATGCGACAGGCGAAACTTCGCGGTTTCACTTGGGCGCAGCCGCCCCCGCGACCGTGACCGGAGAGGTCAGCCGAACCCACTGGGAAACCGGGAAGGGGGCTGACCGGGGGGAAACCCTCAGCTCCGCAAGCCGGGAGACCTGCCAGCGCCGGACGACTTTGACGGACGGGGTGTGCCGTGGCGGGTTGGGTGGTTTTCGCCCCATCAGCGCAGCCTCATGAAGGATAGAATGGGCGCGCGACTGCATATCTGCATGACTTGCAAGGCTGGTCTGGTCGAGGACGGCCCCTGCATGGGCGCGCGTTTATACAATGCGATCAGTGCGTTGGAGACCCCTGTTAATGTGACAATTGTGCCGGTGGAATGCCTGTCGGCCTGTAACAGTGGTGCGGCGGTCGCCCTGTCGCGCCTTGGCAGTTGGGGTTATGTCTATGGCCGGATGACGCCGGATCATGCCGCCGATATCCTGCTGGGCGCCGCTGCCTACGCCAAAACCACCGACGGCATTGTGCCGTGGCGCGAACGCCCGGCGATCTTTCGCAAGCAATCCATCGCCCGCATTCCGCCGCAAGAATCGTAGAATTGGAGTTGAGATGAACGACCTTGCCAAAATTCCCGTGACGATCATCACCGGCTTTCTGGGCGCCGGCAAAACCACCCTGATCCGGCATCTGATGCAGAACCCGCAAGGCAAGCGGCTGGCGGTTTTGGTCAATGAATTCGGCAGCTTAGGGGTTGATGGCGAGATCCTCAAAAGCTGTGCGGACGAGAATTGCCCGGCCGAGAATATCGTCGAACTCTCTAACGGCTGCATCTGCTGCACCGTGGCGGAGGATTTCATTCCGACCATCGAGGCGCTTTTGGCGCTGCCCAAGCGGCCCGACCATATCTTGATTGAAACCTCGGGTCTGGCTTTGCCCAAACCGCTGTTGAAGGCGTTCGACTGGCCCGGCATCCGCAGCCTGATCACCGTCGATGGCGTGATCACTTTGGCCGACGCGGAGGCGGTGGCGGCTGGCCGGTTCGCCCAAGATGCGCGGTCGGAGGCGGTCTTGCAGGTGGAACATGACACGCCTTTGGGCGAGGTGTTCGAGGACCAGATCGCCTGCGCCGACATCGTGTTGCTGAGCAAAGCCGATCTGGCCGGGGCGGCTGGCGTGGCCACGGCCCGCGCGATCATCCATGCCGAAGCGCTGGAGAAAAACCGGATCAACTTGCCGATTCTCGCGATGACCGAAGGTGTGATCGACCCAAGGGTGATCCTTGGCCTGCGGGCGGCTGCCGAGGATGATCTGGCCGGCAGGCCCAGCCATCATGATGGCGAGGTGGCGCATGAGCATGACGATTTCAACTCGATTGTCGTGGAAATACCGGAAGTTAGCTCGGTCGATGCGCTGACTGCCGCCGTGATCCGGCTGGCGCAGGACCAGAAAATCCTGCGGGTGAAAGGCTATGTAGCAGTCAAGGGCAAGCCGATGCGGATGCTGGTCCAGGCGGTCGGCGAGCGGGTGCGCGCCCAGTACGACCGGCCGTGGGGCACCAGCGCACGCGGCTCGCATCTGGTGGTGATCGCCGAACGCGGCGACATTGACGAGCCGGCGATCCGCGCGATCCTCGGGGCCTGAGATGCACGTCACTTTCCGCGAAAGTCATGGGCTGGAGGAGACGGCGCTGCCGTTCGACCCCGCGCAAGACCCGGCGGACCTGGTGGTATTATCCTTTTCCGACAGTGACTTGGGCGCTTTTTCGGCCGGCTGGAAGCGGGCGGATGGTAGCCTG
>JAYTQA010000540.1:0-15818 GCA_043746955.1 bacterium
TGCGGGTTCTGGCGGATATAGGCGAGGCCCATCATCGACCTGGTGTCCCCGGCGTCGGCCAAAGCGCGGAGCTGCTGTTCCTGATCGGGTTTGCTGTAGGCCTCGGACCAGGCGAGCTTGGCGTCGGCCATCTGGGCCACATCGGTGCCGCCCTCGCTGGCACCCGCCAGATAGTAGGGCGTGCCGGACAGCGAGCCGTAGGTGTAGGGTTCTTGCAGGTTGCCGGTCTGTTTCAGAACCTCGTCGCGCACCTGCCGGAACATCAGGGAAATTTCCAGGTCGGGCTTGCCCAGCATCTGCATCAAGGCAATGGCATAGGGGCTGTCGCCGCTCACACCGTCCAAGGCGACCTGACCCTCTTTCGCGGCAAAGGCGACCAGAGTGCCAAGGTCCGGGTTCACCGGGGCCAAGCCCGCCACCCCGGTCGAGCGGCTGTCATTGCTGCCGGTTTTAGCGGGGTCCGCCTTGACGGCGGTATCAATCAGGTCGCCAAACGGGTTGTTGCGGCAGGCATCCAGAATGACCACCCGCATCTTCCGTGCCGATTCCACGGTTTTGAGCATCTGCGCCAGCGAAACGCCGACCCGTTGGACGTCTTTGTTGGATTTCACCTGCGCATCGACCGGGATCAGGTAGTTCTCGCCCGAAGCCTCGACCCCATGGCCAGCATAGTAAATCAGCGCGATGTCGGCAGTTTCGGCATCAAAAGAGAAGGTCTGCATGATGTCGAGCAGTTGGCTCTGGCTGGAGTCGATGGCGTAGGTGACCTTGAAACCGACCTGCTCCAGCTTGGCCCCCACGTTGCGGGCGTCGTTGATGGTGTTTTTCAACTGGATGACGTGCTCATAGGTGCCCATGCCGATGACCAAAGCCACTTTGGCGGCCATCGCAGGCAGCGGGGCCAGCAGCATGAGCAAAGCAATCAGGGTATTTCGCAGCATCGTCACCATGCGCCTATTCCACAAGTTTGAATTCAATCCGGCGGTTGCGCAGTCGATGTCCGGCGCTGGCATTGGCCACCAGCCGACTGGCTGCGCGATAGCCATTGGCCGTCGGGCGGGTGAAAGCGGCGCCTTTGGCGGTCCGGTAACCCACGACAGTGGCCGCGCGCCGTTCGGGCAGGGTCTGATTGGCAGCATTACCGCCCAGACCATCGGTGGGAGCTGCCCGCTGAACCGCGCTGGCATCGTGCGTCACGCGCATCTTGGCCGTACCTTGGTCTGAAAGCCTGCCAGTGTCGGTCGCGCAAGGGTTCGTCCCGACCTTGGTGTCATGCCTGACTGATTGAAAGCCGAGCATCGAGTCTTCGGCTTGCAGCGTCCAGCCGGGCGCAAACCGGGCGTATTTCGATCGGGCCGGGGTGGATGTCGCCGGAAGCTCGGCGTTCAGGATCGATTGAAGGACCACGTAAAAATGCATCAGGATGCTCCAAACCCGACCGGCAGCGGACAGGGCCGAATATGCGCTTTCGCGCGCAGAAAGCAACTGCGTCAGGCAAGGGTGAAGGGGCAGTGTCAGCAAGAGCGCAAGGCCCAAGGGTTGGGTCAGATCGGGTGGCGGATGGCCGTGCGTGGCTGGCTTTTGGCGTGTGTGCCGTGGTTAAGCGAGGCCGATCTGGCCGGGGGCAGAGCCGGGATTACCTTGGTTATCGGCAATGCCGGCACGACATCGGGCCACGCCCGGCCTACCCCGCCGCCTCGATGGCAGAGGTGTTGAGGCAGGCCGGGTTTGACCAGACATTGGTGCAGGATGGTGCCCCGGCCATGATGGTGCCTGCCATGAGCGGGTTGGGCAAAAAGCTGCGGTGGGTCGGCGCAAAGGCGACCGGGTTGTTCGATGGCCAACTCTGTTCTGCCAACCACAAATCGACCAAGCCCGCTTTGTGGGATCAGGCAAAGTTCTATGCAAAAGAGCCGGTGCCCGGTGCCGAGCCATAGCCGCATCGGTTGGGTGGCGGCTTCAGGTTGACCGGGAGGGCTTGTGGTCAGGCGAGATGGCGGCAAGCTGCCGGAACGGCTTACCTTTTACGAAATGCACCCGGCACAAAGCTCTCAAGGTTTGGTGCAGATTACGGCTTTGCAGTGCGTCGCCTTGTTTTGGTTTCCTATCCTGCGGCGTTGAAGGGATTTTGGGAGCCATAGGGTGGGTTCGGGCTCGGGTTCAACATAGGCATCGAAACCCGCGCGTTTGGCATCTCGCCGGGACCAACGGCGCGCCGATGGCTCAGCACGAAGGCCATGGCCCAATCAACCATGCCGATCCCCGGCTGCGGACTTCGATAGGATGTGGACTGCCGATCCGATCCCCCGACATTTGCTCGATGTGAGGCAATCACCCACCGCGCCTTTTGGCACTCCTGAACCGAAACGCTAGCAGCGACGCGACTGCCAAGCGGGGGTGTAAAACCCTCGGCGGTTGACATAGCGAGCCTACTTTTCCTTGGTGGAGACCATGAAATACACCCACTCGCCTTTGAAATCCTTGTCCTTCGCCCGTGCCTCGGTCACGCGGGTTTTCAGCCAGGCGAGGTAGGCCGTGGCGGGTTCGGTCAGGGGCCGGTTTCCGTCATAAAGCGGGGCGGAGGCGGCGAAGGCCGCAACGATTTCCTGACCGTAGGGCGGGCCGATGGTGATGTGGAGGTAGGGCTGGCCCGCATCCGGTGCGCCGACATGCAGGGTCGATTTGGCGGGGCGAAGCTTCAGTGGCACGGTGTCATTCGGCACAAGGTGGATCACGCGGCCATCGGCGGCAAAGAAATCGACATAGACATACGCATCGTAATCGGGGGCTGAAAGATCCAGCACCATGGGTTGGCCCTGGGTATAGTCGAAGGTCCGCGCCTGCGCGTCGGGGCCGATCAGTTTGGGGCTGGTCAATTGGCCCTGTGACTGCGGCAGGCCGACGTCCGCAATGCCGGACAAAGCGCCGCATTGCGGGCGGGGCAGGATCACCATGGCATCGTTCACCTTGATGCCGGAGCCAAGCTGGGCTTGGAGGGCCGCGAGCAGCGGGGCTTTCAAGCCTTCATCCGGCACATGGCCGCGCAGATCGAGGCTGCCGGTTGCCGGGTTGAACTCGGCCTGCAGCCGGGAGCAGGGGGCGGAGTGTAAGATTGCGGACAGCCCGTCATGCACGTCATCGGCTTGAGCCGCGGTATCGCCGGGCCGCATGAAAGAGGCTACGGCTTGCAGGCTGACCGGGTCGATCGTGCCAGTCTCCCCGGCCCAAGCGAGGATCGCGGTCATCTGCTGGCCGGTGACAGAGGCGGCGGTCAGGGAGTGGGCATCGGGCGTGGCTTGGGGTGCCGTGTCACCTTGCGGGGTCGTGCTGGCGATCTGGGCGGCATTGGTGGTCGAAGTGAGGGTTTCCGCCACTGGGACGCTGGGTTGAACCGGCGGGAGCGGCGGCCTGGCGGTGAGGGTTTCAGCCGGAGCGGCGGCTGCGGCCACCGTCTGGATCGGGAGTGCGGCTCCGGCCAGATTATCTCGCGGGCCTGTGACCTCAGCCACGGTCTGGCTGGGCAAGGCGCTGGCTTGGGTGGCTGTGGCGGGCGGCGTTTCGGCGGCCAGGGTCGAGGGCGGGGGCAGCGCCTTGGTGAGAGGCGGGGCGGCTGCTGGTGCGAGCGCGGTGGCTTGAAGGGTCAGCGCCTTGGCGGGAGTTGGGGGTGCGGCTTGAGAAAGCGCGGTGCCGGCCGGCGTCTGCGCCTTGGCCTCGGTTTGGGACAGGGTGGCGGCCTTGACTTGGTTTTGCGGGATGCTGCCTTCGGCCGCGGATTGGCCTTTGGGCGCGTCAGTCTGGGCTTTGGTGCCGCTGGTGGTTTGCGCCTTGGGTTGTGATTGCCGGACGGACTGGGTTTCGATCTGGATCTGGGATTTGGGCGTTGGCTGGTCGGTGACGGGCTTAGGGTGCAGCAGGGTCACGAGCAGGGCTGCGGCCGCCAGATGGGCGGCAAGCGACACGACCAGACCTGCGCCATAGCCAGAGCGAGGTGTACCGGGCGGGTCGGCAAGGGTCATTTCACCTCCGCCGAGACAGTGAGGGGGAGCTGCGGGGCATGGCCCGCTGCGTTGCCAGTGCCGGGGATGTCGGAGCGGGTCATTTCACCTCCGGTGAGACGATGATGGCGACGTCGCGGGCCCCGGCATCCTCGAGCTGGTTCACCAAGCCTAGGATGATCCGCAAAGGGGTGGCGCGGTCGGCGTTGATCCGGATGAGGGCTTTAGGATTGGCGGCGAGGCGGGTTTTGATGGCAGGGGCCAGAGCGGCAGGGGCCATCGGGGCTCCGTCGATCGCCAAGGCTCCCTCAATGCCGACCGAAACCGTAATGCCGCCGCCCGGAAGTTCGGTGCCGGTCTGGCCGTTGGGCGGCAGGACGGTGAACGGGGCGGTGGCATCTAACCTGCCCACCATCATGAAGAACACCAGAAGAAAAAAGGTCACGTCGATCAGCGCCACCACGGATTCGCGTTCGGTGCGGGGCGGCGGACGGCGAAGTTTCATGGCTGCGCCTCAATCCGGATCACCTTCACGCGGGTGGCACCAGCGCGGGTGACGGTATCCATCATGGTGATCAGCGCTTGCAGGTCGGCAGCACCGGAGGGGAACAGCAGAACGGGGGTCAAAGGGTCGGTGGCGATCCGGGAGTGGATCAGGGTGGTGAGGGCCTCCTGTGTCAAAACCTGCCCCGCGATTTGCGCCTGCCCTTTGGTGTCGATGCGGATCAGGATTGTCGCCGAAGCAGCGGCGCTGGTGGTCGCTGGCGGAGCGGCGTCAGACTTTTGCAGCGCGGGCACCATGTTGAGGTTGAGGTAGCTGGAGGTGATCATGAAGAAGAACAGTAAAATCATCATCACGTCGATCATCGAGACGACCGATAGGGCGTTGCGGCGCGGCAGTGGGCGGCGGAGCGTCAGCGCCATCTTAGGACCAGTGGCTGAGGGTGAGCGGGCGTGCGGCGCAGCGTCAGGGCCAACTTGCGGCCGGGGGTTGGTGGTGCGTATGCCAGAGGAAGGGCTTCACGACCGTCTTGGGGCCGGCGGCTAACGGGGCGGCGGAGCGTCAGGGCCATGCCGCTACCGGTGGCTGAGGGCTAACAGGCGACCCACCGCGCTTTCGATCCGCAGGGCGGCGGTTTCAACCCGTCCGGTCAGCAGGTTGGCGGCCACGGCGGCTGGGATCGCCACGACCAACCCGCCTGCGGTGGTGATCAACGCCTCCCATATGCCGCCGGCCAGAACCGAGGCATTGGCGGAGCCTTGGGCGGCGGAGAGATCCTGAAAGCTTTTGATCATGCCGAGCACGGTGCCGAGCAGGCCCAGCAGTGGGGCGATCATGGCGATAAGGTCAAGGAGGCGCAGCCAAGAGGACATCGCGGCCACTTCCTCGTTGCCGCGCCTCGTCGTTTCAGCCTCGACGGCCGGAAGCGGCAGACCGGCGGCGAGGCCCTGCATCGCGGTCAGAAGCACGCGGTCGGCGGGGGCACGGCCCTTGGCGGCACTGGTCATCGCTAGGTCGTAGTTGCCTTTCAGAAACGTGTCGATGGCGGCATCGCGGGTTTTGGCGCCTGCGGTCGCCGGTCGAAGCTGGACAATCTTGGCGACGATCAGCATCAGGCTCAACAGCGACAGACAGAGCAGCACGACGATCACCGGCCAGCTGGCGGCGGGCATATTCGCCAGAATGCCGCCCATCATTCGATCAACGGGGCCGGGGTGCGGCTTTTCAGGTCGATCAACGGGAAGCAATCGGTCTGGCTGCCGTTTTGCGGCTTGCAAACCGGAATGTCATGCAGCAGCACCTGACCGATGTTCGCACAAGCGATCTGAGGGATTTCAAAAAGCTTCAGCGTGGTGCGGGCAACCGGCAGCGGGCTTGCGTCGATCGACAGAAGTCGGTCGATCACGCCATCCTTGCTAATGACGGCGAGCGACATCTGAAAGCCTTCGAAACTCGCCCCCGTATCATTCCGAAACAGGAAATAGGCCCGGCAGCCGCCGCCGGAAATCTCTTCGAACTTGTTCAATTCCACCGTCAGCTTGCCACCCGGCGTAGGCGTTTCGGCCCAGACCGGCAGCGCAAGCCCAACCGATAGAACGGCCGTCATGGCCCGCCCCAGCACCCGTCCCAGCATTCCCGCATCCTCCCGGATCATGGTCGGCTTATGCGCCGCCTTGCAGCCTATGAACGCCCGATGGCCCGATTCCGTCAACGCCAGAATATCGCCCGGCGTTTTGGCTTTGCGACCGGATTGGCTCCGGTGGTTCGGGAAACAATCCATGCGCAAACACTTGCAATCATGGGTTAACTTGGTGCCAGCACCGCAAAAGCCAAGGAATTGCACGAGACGATTGACAGGAGGGGATAACCTAGCGTCATAGTGGATATAGTTTCAAACCTGGGTCCAAACTGCCGGACCCGGGCATTTAGTACCAGTGGCCCGGCACCGACCCAGCGCCGGTTTGCCGGGGTGATTTGGATGGGCTGGAAAAATGATTGATGGCCTGGTGCAAACCGGGTCGGGGAGGCCGCGATGGATTTGAACGCGCTTCTTGCCGCCCGCGAAAGCGACGGCGCGAGCGGGGAAAATCTCGAATATGACTTTGACTTCATGGAGTTGCAGCGGGTTGCGACGCCTGGAGAGGAACGTCAGGCCGGCAACGAGATTATAGCCGGTGCAGACCCGGATTTCGCCGATGTTGCGACGCGCGCCGTGGCGATCCTGGAGCGGGCGCATGATCTGCGGGTGGCGGTGATGCTTGCGGGTGCCATGCTGAACACCGACGGGATTGCGGGCTTTGCCGAGGCGTTGACCTACATTCGCCGGTGCCTGGAGGAACATTGGGAGACCTGCCATCCCTTGCTGGACGCCGACGATGACAACGACCCGACGATGCGGATCAATGCGATGGTAGGTTTGGCCGGAACCGTGGCCACGCCCGGGATCATGCTGAAATACCTCCGCCGTGCCCCCTTGACGCGCAGCCGGACCTTTGGCCGGCTGTCGTTACGCGACATCCAGATCGGTCTTGGTGAAACCCCGGCGCAGGACGGCGAAGACGGCAAGCTTGACAAGGCGGTCATCGACGCGGCCTTTTCCGACACTCCGGCAGAGGCGCTGACCGCGCTTCTTGGTGCGGCGCGGCAGGTGCTGGCCGACCTGAAGGCGATCGAAGCGGTGTTTTCCGACCGCACACCCGGACAGGGCCCTGACCTGATCGAGGCGCGCAAGATCGTGCAGCAGATGGTGCGTCGCCTGGCGGATCATGTCGCGTCGGACCCCAGTTCGGAGGACGCAGGTGCCCAAGCAGAGGATCAGGACGCGCAAGATTACGGCACCGCCAAGCCCGGACTGCAGCGCGGCGGCAGCGGCTTATCAGGCTCCGTCGATACGGCGGGCGATGCGAAAGCGACGCTCGACCGGGTGATTGCCTACTTCAAGCGCAACGAACCCTCCAGTCCGGTCCCGATCATTCTGGAACGTGCCAAGCGGCTGGTCGGCGCGGATTTTCTGACGATTATGAAAGATCTGGCCCCGGATGGGCTCGACTCCGTGATGAATATCGGCGGGATCAAACCCGACGAGGCTGACTAAACCGCAGGTTGATGTTACAATCCTCTGCCAGACACCCTATAACCCAAGATCAAGGAGCGTTACATGAGCACCAGTTCGCAGAAGTTCATCGCGCGGAACCGGGCGCCCCGTGTCCAGATCGAATACGACGTGGAACTTTATGGCGCTGAAAAGAAAGTCCAGTTGCCCTTCGTGATGGGTGTCATGTCCGATCTTTCTGGCAAATCCGAGGAACCGCTGCCGGCGGTGGCCGATCGCAAGTTCCTTGAAATTGACGTCGACAATTTCGACGACCGGATGCGGTCCATGAAGCCGCGCGCGGCGTTTTCGGTGCCAAACACCCTGACCGGCCAAGGCAATCTGGCGGTCGATATTACCTTTGAATCGATGGACGATTTCAGCCCCGCCGCGATTGCCAAGAAGGTCGAACCGCTCCGCAAACTGTTGGAAGCACGCACGCAACTGTCCAACCTGATGACCTATATGGACGGTAAAACCGGCGCGGAAGAGCTGATTTCCAAGGTCATGCAAGATCCCGCGCTGCTAAAATCGCTGGCCGCAGCGCCCAAGGCGGCAGGGGAGGAGTGATCGATGGCTGACGTTCAACAAACCGCCGCTCAGGCTGGGGTACAAACCACCGAACTTTCGGATTTTTCGTCGCTGCTGAACAAGGAATTCCGCCCCAAATCCGATCAGGCGAAAAGCGCGGTTGAAAATGCCGTCAAGACGCTGGCCGAACAGGCTTTAGCCAACACAACGCTAATTTCGGATGATGCGCTGAAGTCGATTCAAGGCTTGATCGCCGAGATCGACAAAAAGCTGACCGAACAGGTCAACCAAGTCCTACACCACCCGGATTTTCAGGCGTTGGAAAGTGCCTGGCGGGGTTTGCACTATCTGGTGAACAACACCGAAACCGATGAGAACCTTAAGATCCGCGTGATGAACATATCCAAAAAAGATATGTCCAAGACATTGCGGAAGTTCAAGGGTACCGCCTGGGATCAATCGCCGATCTTCAAGAAGCTCTATGAAGAAGAGTTTGGTCAATTGGGCGGCCAACCCTATGGCACGCTGATCGCCGACTATTACTTCGACCATTCGCCGCCTGATGTGGAGTTGCTGGGTGAAATGGCCAAAGTGGCTGCGGCAGCCCATGCGCCGCTGATCACCGGTGCCAATCCGACGCTGTTCCAAATGGAAAGCTGGACCGAATTGGCAAACCCGCGTGATTTGACCAAGATTTTTCAGACGCCGGAATATGCGGCCTGGACGTCGTTGCGTGAATCCGAGGATTCCAAATATGTCGGCCTCGCGATGCCTCGCTTTTTGGGGCGGTTGCCCTATGGGTCCAAGACTGACCCGGTCGAGGCTTTTGCCTTTGAGGAAGACACCGATGGCACCGATCACGAGGCCTATGGCTGGGTGAACGCGGCCTATGGGATGGCGGTTAACATCAACCGCAGCTTCAAGGAATACGGCTGGTGTTCGCGAATCCGTGGCGTGGAATCGGGCGGCGCGGTGCAAAATCTGCCGTCGCACACGTTCCCCTCCGACGATGGCGGCATTGACCAGAAATGCCCGACGGAAATCGCAATTTCCGACCGCCGTGAGGCGGAACTGGCCAAGAATGGCATGATGCCGCTGATCCACCGTAAAAATACCGATGTGGCGGCGTTCATTGGCGCGCAGTCGCTGCACAAACCGGCGGAATATGACGATCCGGACGCTACAGCCAACGCCAACCTCGCCGCACGTCTGCCCTATCTTTTCGCCACCTGCCGCTTCGCCCATTACCTCAAGTGCATGGTGCGTGACAAAGTCGGATCTTTCAAGAGCCGTACCGCGATGCAGTCCTGGTTACAGGACTGGATCAACAAATACGTGGACTTCAATGCTGAAATCTCCAGTGAATCTGAAAAGGCGCGGAAGCCGCTGGCCGCTGCCGAAGTTGTGGTCGAGGAGGTCGAAGGCAATCCAGGCTATTACACGTCTAAATTCTTCCTGCGCCCACATTACCAGCTGGAAGGACTTTCGGTTTCATTGCGCTTGGTGTCCAAGTTGCCGTCGGAAAAAGGTGCCTGATCGTTTCAAGCCAGACTTTGCAAGTTTAACACATGCCATTTGGCATTAATCCAGGAGGGAACTGAAAAATGGTTGCCACAATGTTTGTCCAGATTGAGGGTATAAAAGGCGATGCGATTGAAAAGAAGCACAAGGACTGGATCGTGGTCGACAGCGTCGCCTTCGGTCTGGAGCGCCATTCAGAACAGGAAGGTGGCGTTGTCACCCGCGGCTTTGGTAAAGCGGTGTTCAAGGACGTGACGTTCGGGTCAGAGTTCGGCCGTCACACCATTGACCTCATGTTCCATGTTGCCGGCGGCAAGCGTTTGCCCAAGGTCGTCATCGAGCAGTGCAAAGCCAACGAAGATGCGGCCTCGGCACTGGAGCCGTATATCATCTGGACGCTGACCGATGCTCAGGTCAATAGCTATGGGGTGAATGCTTCTGCGGAGGATATTCCCAAGGAAGATTGGGCGATTCGCGCCGCCAAAGTTGAGATAGAATACAAGTATCCCAAAGGTGGCAAGCTAGAAACCTTCAAGAACTTCAAGTGGGATATCGGTGCGGGCGAAATGGGCTGAATTGTTTGAAAAACTTTCCGGCACTGGATTTTACCCAGGTGCCGGAAAGGTTTTAATGCTGGAGCGCAGGCCATGACGCCCGAAGAGTTTTTGAAATCCGGCGATCCGACAGGCGCGCTTGCGGCGCTGCAGGGTTTGGTGAAGGCCAAGCCTGCGGATGCCAAATTGCGGATTTTTCTGTTTCAATTGTTGTGCGTGCTGGGCCTATGGGACCGGGCTATCCGGCAATTGAAAGTCTGCGGCGAACTGGACCCTGGCGCATTGCAAATGGCGCAGGCGTACCGCGAGGCGATTATTTGCGAAGTATACCGAGAAAAAGTGTTCGCAGGGAGCAAGTCGCCTCTGGTGTTTGGCGAGCCGCAGGAATGGCTGGCCTGGCTGATCGGGGCCCAGAAATTGCTGGCCGGCGGCGAGGTTCAGGCGGCGGCCGATCTGCGCGCCAAGGCGTTTGAGGCGGCTCCTGCGTCATGCGGTGACCTGGATGGTGCTAGGTTTGAGTGGATCGCCGATGCCGACATGCGTTTTGGCCCGGTACTGGAAGCCATTGTAAATGGTAGATATTTTTGGCTGCCCTTTGCGCAGATCCGCGCGATTGCCTTCGATCCGCCGACCGATTTGCGCGACGCGGTTTGGACGGCGGCCAATCTGACGCTGGCGAATGACGGGCAGGTGGTGGCTTTTGTCCCGTCGCGCTATCCGTTGAGTGGCCAGAACGGCGATGCCGCCGAAAAGCTGGCGCGGGCAACCCGTTGGATCGATGTGGGGGCAGAAACCTTCACCGGTCTTGGCCAACGGCTTTTGTCGACCGATCAGGGCGATGTGGCTTTGCTGGATGCGCGTATGATCACATTTGACGCGGTGTGACGGGTCATGGCGGACAAAATGATGTCCGAACGGCTGCAACCTTCGCTGCTGGACCGGCTGACCGATGACGACGCGACCAACGCCGCCGAAAGCCGTGAAGCGCGGGTGATTGATATTCGTCGATTGCGCGATATTGTCCAGCGCGATTTGTCCTGGTTGTTGAACACAAACAATGGCGAGACTTGGATCGACGTGGCGCGCTATCCTTTAGCGAGCAAATCGGTGGTAAACTATGGCGTGCGCGAGGTGGCGGGGGATTTCGCAAGCAAAGATCGCGCGACGGTGATTCGCAAATCGATCGCCGCCGCGATTGAAAACTTTGAACCTCGGATCAGGAAAGGTTCAACCCATGTTGATATCCGAACTGAGAATATCGCTCGCAACACGATCATCTCTTTCGATATTCGAGCGGATATGTGGGCCGAACCGATTCCGATTCACCTTTACCTCCGATCCACGGTTGATGTGACGACCGGGGAAGTTTCACTGGAAAGGTCCGGCTGAATGGACACCCGACTTTTAGCACATTACGAATCGGAACTTGCCTTTTTACGAGACATGGGGGCGGAGTTTGCCCAAGCCTATCCCAAAATCGCCTCGCGCCTGGGGATGGAAGGGCTGGAGGTGTTGGACCCTTACGTGGAGCGCCTGTTGGAAGGGACAGCGTTTTTATCGGCCCGTGTCCAATTGGCGCTGGAGATGCAGTTTCCGGCTTTTACCTCGAACCTGCTGGAGATTGTCTATCCACATTTTCTGGCCCCGGTCCCCTCCATGATGATTGTGGGGCTGGAGCCGGATATTGGCAATGCCGCTGTCAAGGAAGGCTATGTAATGAAGCGGGGCGCGCGGCTCCGCTCCCGCCAGATTGACGGCGAACAGACGGCTTGCATCTTTCGCACCGCCGCCGATGTGACCCTGTGGCCAGTTGAGATTTCTGAGGCAGAGTATATAGATAGCCGGGGTGGGCTGGTGGCGGCCGGGGTTAGCCGCGATACACCGGCGCGGGCAGGCATCAGGTTGCGTCTGCGCAGGCGCGACGGCGGCAAGATGAAAGACCTGCCGATGAACGCGCTGACCCTGCATCTGACCGGGCAAGCCAGCGAGCCTTGGGTGCTTCACGAGGCGCTGTGCACGCGCGTGGTTGGCATGGTAGGGCGATCGACGGACCGGCGTTTGGATTGGACGCAGGCCTTGTCGGGGGCGGCCAGTTTGCCGAAGGGGTTTGCCCGGGACGAAGCTTTGTTGCCGACCCCGCGCAGGTCATTTGATGGCTATCGGTTGCTGCAGGAATATTTCGCCTTGCCTGAGCGATTTCATTTCGTAGAATTGACCGGGATGCGGCCAGCTTTGGCGCGAGCCGAGGCGCAGGACGTGGACTTGTACTTGCTATTAGGCGATACGCTGCCCGACAATGGCGCTTGCGTCCGCCGGACAAGTTTTGTTCTGAACGCGGTGCCCGCGATCAATCTGTTTGAGCGTAGCTTTGACCGGATTCACTTGACGACAGCAGATACCGAACAATATGTGACGCCGAACCGGACTGCTCCGCTGGATTACGAGGTCTTTGCGATTTCGCATGTTGATGGGATTTCTTCAAAGACCAATGAGGAAACCGAATTCCGGCCATTTTACTCCGCTTCCGACATTACGGCTGCGGGCGAAAACCACCCGGCTTATTATACGATCCACCGACGGATGCGGCAGCGGAATGAGAAGGAGCGTCTGCGTGGGGTGCGGACGTCTTACCTTGGGTCAGAGGTTTATTTGACGCTGGTGGATTCAGCACAGGCCCCTTACGGCGCTGATCTGAGCCAGCTTTCGGTGACCGGCCTTTGCACCAACCGCGACCTGCCGCTTTTGTTGTCCACCGCCGGCAAAGATGCGTTTCACTTGCCGGATGGCGGGCCGGTGCTTTCAATCTCCACCATTGTTTCGCCGACCCGGCCGCGTCCGACGATTGCGCAAGGCGAAACTGCGTGGCGGTTGATCAGCCACCTGAGCCTCAATTACCTTTCGATTACCGACCCCGAGGGCGGGCAAGGCGGTGCCGAAGCCCTGCGCGAACTGATCGGGCTTTACGCGCCAGCCGGCGACCGGGTGATTGCCAAACAGATGGAGGGCCTGCGCGGCGTGGCGACCCGCCCCATTGTGCGGCGGATGACCGATGAGGTTTTATCCACTGCGGTCAGAGGGTTGGAGATCAAGCTCGACTTCGACGAAAGTTTCTTTGACGGGTCGGGGGTCTATGTTCTTGCCTCGGTTCTGGAGCGGTTTTTCCGCAAATATGTAACGATCAACTCGTTTACCGAGACGGTGCTGACGACCCAACAACGCGGAGAGATCACAAGGTGGCGACCGGAAAGCGGGCTGAGCCGGATGATCTGACGCATTACGCGCAGCTTCAGGCGGATCCGACGAAATATCACCTGTTTCAGGCGTTGCGCATCATTGAGGCGGAGCATGGTGATATGCCGCGTCTGGGGACTTCGCGCCGGGCCGCACAAGACCCGGTGCGGCTGGGTCAAGAGGCGGAACTGGCGTTTCCAACGTCGACCATCGCCAACTTTCAGGCAGGAAGCCCGGCTGTGGGCAGCCCTGCGGTGCTGACCAACCGGACGTTCGGGCTGTTCGGGCCGATGGGGCCCTTGCCATTGCATCTGACCGAATATGCCCGCGAACGGCGGCGGAATTTTCGCGATACCACCTTCATCGCCTTTGCCAACACTTTTACCCATCGGCTGATGAGCCTGTTTTACCGGGCATGGGTTGCGGGCCAGCCTTCGCCCAGTTTCGACAGGCCCGATCAGGACCCGTTTGAGCGCAAAGTGGCTGCGTTATCCGGGCATTACGGCAAGGGTCTGGCCAAGCGCGATCAGATGCCGGACATGGCCAAACGCTACTTTGCGGGCCACCTTGCGTCAGGCACCAAGACCGCCGAAGGGCTGGTTGCCCTGTTGCAGGGCTTTTTCGACGCCCCGGTGCATTTGCAGCAATTTATCGGTTGCTGGCTGGACCTTGAACCCGATGATCGCTGGCAGTTGGGCAAGCCTGCCGGTCTGGGCCGCAGCACCTCGATTGGCACGCGGGTCTGGTCGCGCGCTGCGAAGTTTCGCATTGTGGTCGGACCATTGGCTTTGGCCGACTACCGCCGCTTTCTGCCCGGACAGGGGGCGATTGAACGGCTTGAGGCGATTGTGCGCAACTTTGCGGGCGATGCGCTGGATTGGGATGTCAACGTGATCTTGCGCGCGGCGGACGTGCCGCGGGTGGCTTTGGGCGGTGCAAGCGCCGCATTGGGCCATACGACATGGGTCGGTGTGCGCCGCGAGTCTGACCGGGATGCCGACGATCTTTACCTTTCCCCGCCACATGTGCTGCGCCGTCAACGCGGCCAAACCCCCACTATGACCGGAGCCAAAAAATGAGCGAAATCAGCCGCGTCGCGCTGTTCGGCAAGTTGAACCGACTGGCCTATCAAGCCGTTGAGGGGGCTACCGTGTTTTGCAAATTGCGCGGCAACCCCTACGTGGAATTGGTACATTGGCTGCATCAGATTTTGCAAAACCAGAACAGCGACCTGCACCGGATCGCAGAGTATTACAAACTCGATCCCGCCCGTCTGGTCGCTGACATGCAGCGCGCTTTGGATGCTTTGCCACGGGGTGCGTCGTCGATCCAAGACCTGTCGGAACATCTGGAGGATGCGACCGAGCGCGGCTGGGTCTGGGGGTCGCTGCTGTTCAGCGCCAGTCAGGTCCGGACCGGGTTTCTGTTCTTGGGGATGCTGAAGACGCCTGCGCTGCGCAATATTCTGTTTGCGATCTCGCCCGAGTTCAAGAAGGTCAAGCCGGACGATCTGGCCGAGAATTTCGCCGCGGCGGTAAATGGCAGCCCGGAGGAGGGGCAGGCGGCGACCGACGGCAGCCATGTCGGATCAGGCGCGCCGGGGGAAGATTCGGGTGCCGTGGCACCGGCAGCGATGGGCAAAGAGGAGGCGCTGAAGAAGTTCTGCACCGACCTGACCCAGCAAGCACGTGACGGCAAGATGGACCCGATTGTGGGCCGCGATGAGGAGATTCGGCAGGTTGTCGATATCCTGATGCGGCGGCGGCAGAACAATCCGATCCTGACCGGCGAGGCTGGCGTCGGCAAAACGGCGGTGGTCGAAGGCTTTGCGCTGCGAATTGCGCGGGGCGATGTGCCGCCTGCCTTGAAGGAAGCACGGATTTTGGCGCTGGATGTCGGGTTGTTGCAGGCCGGTGCCAGCATGAAGGGTGAGTTTGAGAACCGGCTAAAATCGGTCATCGAGGAGGTTCAGGCCAGCACCACGCCGATCATCATGTTCATTGATGAGACGCATACTCTGGTGGGCGCGGGCGGGGCTGCGGGGACCGGCGATGCGGCGAACCTGCTGAAACCAGCCTTGGCGCGCGGGACTTTGCGGACGATTGGCGCGACCACTTGGGCCGAGTATAAAAAGCATATCGAAAAAGACCCGGCCCTCACCCGCCGGTTCCAGACGGTTGTGGTGGAGGAGCCTTCGCCCACCAAAGCGATCCTGATGATGCGCGGTATCGCCTCGATGCTGGAAAAGCACCATAAGGTGCAGGTGCTGGACGAAGCGATTTCCGCCGCCGTCAACCTGTCAGCCCGCTATATTCCGGCGCGGCAGTTGCCGGACAAATCGGTGTCGGTGCTGGATACGGCTTGCGCGCGGGTGGCTGTGTCTCAGCACGCGG
>JAYTQA010000541.1:0-6187 GCA_043746955.1 bacterium
TCGGTGGCCCGCCGCTACCTGGCCGTGGTGCATGGCAAACCGGATGCCGGTGACCCAAGGTTGCGCGGCTTGCGGGGCATTGGGGTGGAGGCGGGCGGCATCCTGCGAATTGCCACCGAACTTGCCCGCCACAAGACCGACCGGCAGCGTCAAGCCGTGGTCTGGGACGGCGCGGGCCGTCATGCGGTAACGCGGCTGCGGGTGATGGAGGATTACCACGGCGGGGCCGCTTTGGTGGAATGTTGGCTGGAAACTGGCCGCACCCACCAAATTCGCGTCCATCTGGCCTATGCCGGGCACGGGCTGGTCGGCGATCCGACCTATGGCGGCACCCGACGGCTCGCGCCCAAGATCTTTGGCGATGTCGCGGAGCTTGCGCTCCACTTCCCGCGTCAGGCGCTTCATGCAGCCACCTTGGGCTTTGATCATCCGGTGACCGGGGCGCGGCTGGATTTCTCCGCGCCGCTGCCGGACGATTTTCAAGGGCTGGTCGACGCGTTGCGGGGGGTGGTTTAGCGGGGAGGGGCGAAAAATACCAGTGTCCACATATGGACACTTTTGCAACTCATTGATTTGGAACGATTTCGCATTTTTTGTTAACGTTTCGTTTAGACTTGGGGCAGGACCAGTTTGGCTTTGGCGCGGGGTCAGTTTGGCCCGAACCATTTGTAGCCACCCGCCGCCCTGCTCTGCGCCCCTGCACCTGATGAGGGCGCAAACGCGCAGAACCTGCACTGGCGCTGCGACGGAAACCGGTTCACCTTGCGTTAAACCCTGCAGGATTAGATCGCGGTTGTCGCCGGATACATCCAGATTAGGGCGGGACTTGAACCCTTGGGGTAGGGTCTTATCTGGACAACCATGTTTCGGGGGCGCAACCGCACCGAAGCGTTACGAGGGAGCGTCAAAATGAGCACCTATGCCAATCTGCCAGCACCCAGCCCGGAACAGGGGCTGAACCGCTACATGCAGGAGATTCGCAAGTTTCCGCTGTTGGAGCCGGAAGAGGAATACATGCTGGCCAAGCGCTGGGTCGACCATCAGGACACCCAGGCGGCCCATAAGATGGTCACCTCGCACCTGCGGTTGGCGGCCAAGATTGCGATGGGCTATCGCGGCTATGGGTTGCCGCAGGCGGAGGTGATCTCCGAAGCCAATGTCGGGCTGATGCAGGCGGTGAAGCGGTTTGACCCGGAGCGTGGCTTTCGGCTTGCCACCTATGCGATGTGGTGGATCCGGGCCAGCATTCAGGAATATATCCTGCGGTCATGGTCTTTGGTGAAGCTGGGGACCACCTCGGCCCAGAAAAAGCTGTTCTTCAATCTGCGCAAGGCCAAAGCCAAGGTCGGCGCACTGGAAGAAGGCGATCTGCATCCGGAAAATCTGGCGCAGATTGCCAAGGATTTGTCGGTGTCTGAGGCGGAAGTGACCTCGATGAACCGCCGTCTGTCGGGCGGCGATGCTTCGCTGAACGCGACGGTCGGCAGCGAGGAGGGTGGCAGCCAGTGGCAGGATTGGCTCGAAGATGAGGACAGCGATCAAGCCGGCGATTATGCCGAAAAGAACGAATTCGACACCCGCTATGCCCTGCTGACCCAAGCGATGTCGGCGCTGACCGACCGGGAACGAGACGTGCTGACCAAGCGCCGCCTGTCAGAAACCCCGGTGACGCTGGAGGCTTTGTCCGAAAACTACAAGGTCAGCCGCGAACGGATCCGCCAGATCGAGGTGCGGGCGTTTGAAAAACTGCAGGAACGGATGCGCGAACTGGCGCGTGGCAAGGGCATGGTGGTGCCGGCGTGACCGGCTAAATCGTTTTGAGAAAATCGGCCACGGAGGCGAAAAGTTCCGCGTTGTGGCCGACCCACAGATGGCCGCCCGTGGGGTAAATCACCAGTCGGGCACCTTTTATGCTGTCCGCAATGTGGCGCGCGGCAGCGGCCGTGCCAAAGCGATCATCCTCGACCGAGATGGCGAAGGTAGGCGCCTTGATCTGGTCGAGTGGCATCGGCTCTGGCGTTCCGGCTAAAGCGCCATCGTTCAACAAGCCCTGTTTTCGCGCGCTGACCGGCAGGATACCTCGAAGGATGGCGCGGACCCTTGTCTGTTCCGACGCGGAGGCTGCGTGGACCAAGGCGGGGTCGGTGGCAAGCAGCGTGGCGATCATCTGATCTTCCGCCACCGTCATGCCCGCCCAAAACAGAAAGTCCGAGCCAAGCGCGTATTCCATGATTGCCGCGCCGAGCGCTGAGGGTCGAACCAGTGCCCGCCCCGGCACATAGGTGGCCGGGACAATCGGCACGAGGGCGGCACACCGATCTGGATGGCGGATCGCGAACTGAATTGCGCTTAAGGCACCAGCGGAACCGCCCAGAACCGGCACCCGGTCAATTCCAAGGGCGTCCAGCAGGTCGACCAGCGCATCCGCCTGATTCTCGGACGACGGGTCTGGCGGCATATCGGAACGCAGATAGCCAAAGCGGGACGGTGCGATGACCCGGAACCCGGCACCGGCCAGCGGTGCAGCAAACAACAGGGCCTGATCGAAACCACCGCCCGTTCCATGCAGCATCAGGATGGGCGATCCAGTTCCGGCCTCGGCATATTCCATCGCCCCAAACCGGGTCGCTACAACCTGACTGCCGCTGTCACTTTGCGCTTTGGCCAGCTTGAGCGCGGCTGCGAAGCGTCGTTCAACAACGCCGCCCGAAAGTGTCGCTACCCCGGCGACGCCCAGCAAGACTATTGCCTGTCGGCGATTCATCTGAAGCCCAGGTTTCACTCGGTTCGACCTGACCGTAGCGCTGCCAAAGGTTTGTCGCAGTGATCCATATCAGTCAGTCTGGTTCAGATGGCCTTGTCGTTGTCTGAACCAGCTTGGCCGGGCGGTCAAGGTTGCAACCCTGACCGCCGCCGCGTATCACCGCGCTACCATGGCATTGCTGACATGACAGGAGCGGCCGATGAATATGCTGGAAACCTTCCTCAAGCCGATGCACCCGGAGGGCTGGCGCTTTGTCGGGATTTTTGGCGTCATCACGCTGATCCTTTTTTGGATCTGGGCGCCGTTGGGCTGGTTAGGCGTCGGGCTGACCGTCTGGTGTTACTACTTTTTCCGCGACCCGGTGCGGTCCATCCCTTTGGCGGAAACCCTGATCCTCAGCCCGGCGGATGGGGTGATCTCGCTGATCGAACCCGCAGTTCCGCCCGCCGAACTGGGCCTGGGGCCGCAGCCTCTGACCCGGGTTTCGGTGTTCATGTCGGTGTTCAACTGCCATGTGAACCGGATGCCGGTCGGCGGGACGATCGACGCCATCGCCTACCGTCCCGGCAGCTTCGTTAGCGCCGCACTGGATAAAGCGAGCGAGGATAACGAGCGCAATGCCCTCTTGATTGGCATGGCGGATGGCACCAAGGTCGCGGTCGTGCAGATTGCCGGGTTGGTGGCGCGGCGGATTATGTGCTTCACCAAACCGGGGGCCAGTTTGCGCGCCGGGGATCGGTTCGGCCTGATCCGCTTTGGCTCGCGGCTTGACGTCTATCTGCCGCCCGGCGTGGCCCCGATGGTGGCCTTGGGCCAGACCATGATTGCGGGCGAAAGTGTGATTGCCGACCTGGCAGCCCTGACCCCGGCCCGGCTGTCGCGGAGGGAATGATGTCTGACCAAAGCCCACGCGGGCGGTCCGAACTTCATCTGGTCCAGCTTCTGCCCAATCTGATGACGATTTCGGCGATGTGTTCCGGCCTGACCGGGGTTCGCTTTGCCATGGTCGGCCAGTTTCGCGCGGCGGCGGTAATGATCCTGGTGGCGGCGGTGCTTGATGGCCTTGATGGCCGGGTGGCTCGGCTGCTGCGCAGTGAATCCGAAATCGGCGCGGAACTGGATTCGCTGGTCGATTTCGTGAATTTCGGCGTGGCACCGGGCCTGGTGATTTACCTGTGGGGCCTGCACGGGCTGCAAAGCGGCGGCTGGATCGCCACATTGATCTACGCGACCTGCTGTTTGCTGCGGTTGGCCCGGTTCAACATCGGCAACCGGATGCTGATGGAACGCGCGGCGGAAAACCCCGACGAAAAGCCGACCGGCAATTTCACCGGCGTGCCGTCGCCTGCCGGGGCGATGCTGGCGATGTTGCCGATTTATTTCGCCTTTATGGAGCCGAACCTGCCTCAGTTGCCAGCGCCCCTGATGGCGCTCTGGATGGTGCTGATCGGTGGTTTGATGATCAGCCGGATCCCGACCCCGTCGTTCAAATCGGTCACGGTCTATGCCGAGAATGTCCGCTTTGTCATTCTTGGCTTTGTGGCGCTGGTCGCGGCCCTGTTGACCTTCCCGTGGGAGACGATGGTGGTGATTGATCTGGGCTACGGTGCCGTGGTCGTCCAATCCGTGTGGCTGTTTCGCAAGAACCGCAAGGGTTTGCGCGGGCTTTGACCAGATGGCCCTTGCCGGGTGCGCTGGTTTTTTCTAGCCTTGAGCCAACTCTTGGGGGAGATGGCAATGGCTGCGGTAAAATGGGGCGTCCTTGGCGCAGGTAAATTTGCGCGCGAACATATGGCGCCGGCGATCCATGCGGCCAAAGGGGCGGAGTTGTTTGCCCTCGCCACCGCTTGGCCCGACAAGGCGGAGGGGTTTCGGGAGTTTTGCCCCAGCCTGAAGGTTCACCCGACTTATGACGCGCTGCTGGCCGACCCGGAGGTTGAGGCGGTCTATATCCCGCTGCCCAACCATCTGCACGTCATCTGGACCCTGAAAGCCTTGGCTGCGGGCAAACATGTGTTGACCGAAAAGCCGATTGCGATGCACGCGCGGGAGGTTGACCAGATCATCCACGCCCGGGATGCCGCCAAAAAGCTGGCCGCAGAGGCCTATATGATCGTGTTTCACCCGCAATGGCAGCGCGCCAAGCAGTTGGTGGAGGACGGGGCGATTGGCCGGGTTGCCCATGTGGACGCCGCATTTTCCTATGACAACCGCGCTGACCTCACCAACATCCGCAACCGCGCCGATGCGGGCGGCGGCGGGATCCGGGATATCGGCGTCTATACCTATGGCTCGGTCCGCTTTGTGACCGGGGCGGAACCGGTGGAGTTGCAAAGCAAGGTCCGGCGCGAGAATGGCGTGGATGTGTGGGCGCAGGTGTTCAGCGTGATGGGCGGGCCCGCCGGGCGGTTCACCTATGCCGCGATGACCTCGATGCGGCTGTTTGGCCGGCAAGAGGTGGTGTTTCAGGGCGACAAAGGCATGATCCGGGTCGCCTGCGCGCCGTTCAACGCCGGGGTGCATGATCAGGCCCAACTGGAACTGCATCAGGCGGGCCAAAAAGTCACGATCGAGCGGTTTCCGGGCGTCAACCACTATAAGTTGCAGGTTGAGGCGTTTTGTCGGTCGGTCCGTGAGGGGGTGGCCTATCCTTGTCCGCTGGAGTTTGTGAGGGGCACGCAGGCGATGATCGACCGGGTGTTCCAGATGGAAACCGAGGTTAATTTGTAGGCGGATTTCACGATGCGAAAGCTCATTCTGGGAATGTTCGTTTCGCTCGATGGTTTTGTCAGTGGGCCGGATGGGACAATCGATTGGGTCTTCAAGGCCGGAGACGACGCGACCGACGAATGGATCATCGACAACCTGTGGCAAGCGGGTGTCATTGCCATGGGCCGCGGTTCCTTCACCGAAATGGCGGGCTATTGGCCGTCCGCCGACACGCCATTCGCAGCCCCGATGAACGAAATCCCGAAGGTTGTGTTCACCCGGAAAGGCTTCACGAATCCGCGGGGCGCCGAGGCTGCAACAGCGGTTCCGGGCAGTTGGGCCAACCCGTTTGTCGCGCAAGGTGAACTGTCAGCCGAGGTGGCACGCCTCAAGGCCTTGCCCGGCAAGGACATCCGGGTGCTCGGCGGCGCCAGTTTTGCGCAGAACCTAGCGGCCAGCGGTCTGATCGACGAATACCGTCTCTTGGTTTGTCCGATTGCCCTTGGCAACGGCGTCCCGCTGTTTTCCGGCCTGGCCAAGCCGGTCGATTTGCACCACGTCAGCACCAAAACCTTCGGCGGTGGCGCAATCGCACTGGTTTACCGTACCGCTTGAGAGCGTCCCGATGGTGCGAACCGATGGCCGATTGCTTTGCGCATCAGCAGCTCCGTCCCATTCAAGTTTTTGATTTGGACCAAGATGGCCAAACCTGTT
>JAYTQA010000542.1:0-2323 GCA_043746955.1 bacterium
CCAGCACCGGCAGGGTGCCCGCCGGGTTCATCTGGCGAAACGCCACCGACTTGTGCGCCCGCCCCGGGTGAAAATCCACCGCCTCCCGCTCCAGCGTCACCCCCACCAGCGCCGCCATCAGCCGCACCTTGTAGCAACTGGCGCTCAGCACATAATCATACAGCCGGATCATCCCGCCACCATCTGCGCGCCGTAAGTCAGCCCGCGCTTCTTCAACCAGCGGCGATAGGCGATCGAGGTCAGATCGGCCTGCGTCGGGATCTCCATCCCCGGGTCCAGCGGCAACAGGCGCGGGATCTGGTTTTCCAGAATCGAGCGGTCCTGCACGAAGATCATCTGCTGAAACGCAATCAATTCGGCCTGCGGCGTTGCGTCATCAAACAGCGCCATCCAGGGCCAGACGTCGCACAATTCCTCCGTCAAAGGCTGCACGAAAATGCCGATCACGTCCCACGCGTCCGGCCGCGCCGGGCAGGTCTTGTACAGGACCGCCGCCGTCGGCGCCGGAACCCGGTACATGTACTGCGTGACAATGCCGCCCCCCGCCGATTTGGCGGCCTGCGGCTGATAGAAGGTCACTTTCGTCGCCCAGACCTCGTCGCTGTCCTCGCGGATCTGCACCGCATACCGATTGACCTCGGTATGCGGCTCCGCCCCCAGAATGTCGGTGTGCACAAAGGGAAAATGCGCGATGTCGAGGAAGTTCTCGACCGCGCGCAAAGGCGAGCATTTCACCCGCACCACCCCCACATCCACCAGACGGCGACCGGGCTGGTCGGCCTCGGGCACCGCGAACAGCTCATGGCCGGGCGTGCCGGGGCAGGTCCAGACATGGCCGAAGCGTTCGATCACCGGGAAGGCACGGTCCGGCCCCTGCACGGTCACGACGCCGCCTTGAAACGAGACAGTGATGGGCAGGCCCAGAAGCTGGGTGCCGCGGCCCTGCCCCGCCCGGATCTGCGAGGCCATCGCCACCGGATACCATTCGTTCAGAACTGCCGACGCGATCATGCGTCCACCCGTTCTTCTGCGCGGCGGCGCAAGCCTTCCAGCCAGCGCGAGACTTGAACCGCGTTCGCCTGCGCCCCGTTCGCCTGCGCCCCGTCCGCCTGCGCCCCGGACAGCGCGTGCAGCGTGATGCCGCCCGGCCCCGCCTGCACCAGAAGGCCGATCTCCTGCCGCTGTCCCGCGATCATCACCGCGCCGCGCAGAATGTCGCCGCCCGTCAGCGCCGGTTCCGCCGCGGTGATCGCGGCGAGATCGCAGGTCAGGCCAAGCGAGCGCACCGGGCGCAAGCCGTCCAGTCGCGGCGGTGTTCCTTCGGTTCCGGCAGGTGCCAGCCACAGGACGCCGTCCGCCTCGACGCAGGCAAACGCCTCGGTCCGGATGGCGGCGGGCGGGGTCAAGGCGGGATGCGCCGGAATGTGCCGGCAGGCGCCGTCAGGGCCATAGACCCAGCCGTGATAGATGCAGGCCAGCGTCTCGCCCCGCACGAAGCCATGCGACAGCCGCATGCCGCGATGCGGGCAGCGGTCCTTCCACGCGGCCAGCTTGCCCGTGGCGCTGCGCCAGACTGCCAGTTCGGTGCCCTGCCAATGTCCGGACATGACCGCATTGTTCGGCAAGTCACGCGACAGGCCGGTTGCGATCCACCCAGTCGTCATCAAGCCTCTCCACTTCTGGCAAACCATCCCCGATGCCTGCGGCGCCGGCCTCCAGACCGAAGACCGATGCCAAAACGCCCGCCCCGCGGCGCGGCCCATCTGGGCACCACAGGAAGGAATTATGCACATCCTTCAGGCGACCGGGGAACAATCCGCAGCGCAGAAAACAAAATTTCCCGGCAGTCGGTCGATCTCGTCGATCCAGACCTCTTGCGGCCCAAGGCTGCACCCCAGCGCCATGGCGTCCAAAAGGTCGGGCGGGCCGGAAAGGACGACCTCCAGCCGCGTCGGGCTTTGGCGCAGAATCTGCCCGCAAAGCCCCAGCCGCGACGCGTGCCGCGCAATCCACGGCGGAAAGCTGGCAGCCCCGACCTGCCCCCTGATCGTGAAGTGCTGGGTGAGGTCGGGCTGAAGCGATCGGACGGACATCTGCCCCATGCCTTGGCAAAAGAGTTCCGCGCCATCCTGAACGCATTCCCCCGATTTGACCACCGCAATGGCCCGGGCGATCGGGCGTGCTGCAATCAACTGGCCACCGCTTGCCGGTCCGGTCCCGCGGTTCCGGGCGACAGGGCCGCGCTGCCTGTCCAGTTCGGCCAGCCTGGGTGACGGCGCGTCACACGGGCTTTTCAGCGCGGGTTACGCCTGTCTGGCGAAGC
>JAYTQA010000543.1:0-2322 GCA_043746955.1 bacterium
GCAGAGTTTTTTGGTGAAGCCGACCGACCCCGCCCCGATGATGGTGATCTTGAACGCCATGCGATCCTCCGGTTTGGCCAGATGGCCGTTTGATGCGAAAAGGATAGTCTTGCGGGTGGTGGCCGTGTAGCGAAAACGTGTGCGAAGGTGGGTAATTTCATGCTATCTGACCTCTTGGCCCTTCCGCCGCCACCGTGGCCGGTCGCCCTTGGAGCCTCGCGCCACCCGGTGGGAGGCGCACTAGGCAGCCACCGTAAGCGATTGCAACCACGCCCGATGCGGCAGGCACTGATCCGCAGCTTTGGCATATTCCGCCACCAGGGACGCATGGGCTGCACGGGTTTTCACGCGCAGCGCCGGGGTTTGGTCCAGCGTCGCGCGGGCGGCTTGTTGACTCAAGAGGCCTAGGCCATCCAGAACCGGGGTGTAAAGCTGGCCTTGCAGGTGGGGGAGGTGCAACGGGAACCGGTCGAAATCCTGCGCCTCGGGCAGGCGGGTTTGCCAGAGCGCGAGGCGGTCGTGCAGACTGCCGGGGTGGGTTGCGGCCACGTCGCGCCAAAAGGCACTGTCGCGCCGTTCGGTCACATAGTGCAGGCGAATAAAGTCCCGGAAATCATCGACTTGGCGGGCGACTGCCGCGTTGTAGCGGTCGCGCCCGGCCGGATGATCCAGCCATTCCGCCAGCATCATCAGTTGCACGATGGTGCCGTGGATCGAGGTGGCCTCCAGCGGCTCCAGAAAGCTGGAGGCCAGACCCAAAGCCACGCAATTGCCGATCCAGGCGGCTTTCTGGCGACCCGCGTTGATCCGGATATCATTGCGCGGGTGGATTTCATGGCCCAACGCCGCCTCAATTTCCTGCTTGGCGGCCTCGGGCGTGGTATGGGCGTCGGAATAGACATAGCCCATGCCCCAGCGGCCTTGCGTGGGGATCTGCCACATCCAGCCGCTTTTCTGGGCCCAGGCGACGGTGCAGGGCGCAATTTCCTCGCCGTCTTTCAGGTCAACCCAGAACGGCATGGCGCGGTTTACGGGAAGAACGTCGGCATAGCTGACCCATTCCGCGCCCATCTCGGTGATCAGACCACGCCGAAAGCCGGTGCAGTCGAGGAAGAAATCGCCCGCCACTTTGGCACCGCTTTCAAGGATCAAAGCGGTGATGCCGCCCGCGCCCTTTTCAACCCCCTTCACCTGATCGTCGATCACAGCGATGCCCTTGGCCTTCTTGCGCAGCCAGGCCCCGGCGAGGCTTTGGTCGAAATGGTAAGCGTGGTGAAACGGACCAGCGGGCACTGTCCGACCGTCCCGGTGCGCAACCGGGGCGCGGTTCTTGGTCAGCAGATGCTGGAACAGATGCGCTGCGGCGACCGGCTTGCCCGCCGCAACTGCATAGGTGTCAAGCGGCAGGCCCGGCGACAGCAGCGCGGGGTCGTCGATCGGGCCATCGTAGCTGTGCCCGATCCGCCGCCAATCGCGGTGGCGGATGGCATATTTGATGGTGGCGCCGGTCTCGCGCAGGAATTCTTCCTCGTCCAACCCAAAGTGTTTCAGCATCTGGCGAAAGACGGCGGTGGAGCCTTCGCCGACCCCGATCGTGCCGATCTTTGAACTTTCAATGACCGTGACACTGGTACCCCAACCCTTGCGGGCTGCAACATCGGCCAGCATCATTGCGGCGAGCCAACCGGCGGTGCCGCCGCCCACGATGACGATATGCTTGGGCAACATGGCCAGACCCCACCAATTTAACTAAAACTTTGCGCCTTTCACTTTGGCACAAATATCCCACAGAGGGACCGGGGGATGTGAAATCCCCCGGACCCGCCGTGTCAGGCCACCTTCGCGGTTTTGACCCGCGCCCATTCCGGCAACCAATCGCCATGCGCCACCAAGAGATCATGGGTCAGCGCCCAAATCTGGTCGAGGTCCAGTTCAGCCCCGGTGTGGGGGTCGAGCATGGCGGCGTGGTAGATATGCGCGGGGTTTTCCGTCAGCAAAGCCTGCACCGTCAGATCCTGCACATTGATGTTGGTGCGCATCAGCGCGATCAGCTGCGGCGGAATCCCTGTGACAACAGTGGGTTGCAAGCCCATGTGATCGACCAGCGTCGGCACTTCCACCGCACAACCGTCGGGCAGTTGCGGGATGAAGCCCTGGTTGCCATGGTTGCCGTAGATCACCGAAGGCTCGCCGGTCACCACCGAATTGACAATCTGACTGGCGTATTCGTGGCTTTCCAGGACCTCCACTGTCGCCGCGTTCTTCAGGCTGGCGGCCTCTTTCTTCCAGCGGGCAATCTGTTCGATGCAGCGCTTGGGGTAT